>CAZEHW010000089.1:0-12969 GCA_964511865.1 uncultured Hyphomicrobiales bacterium
GTTAATAAACCGCATTTCCTTATTTTTAAAAATATATAATTAAATATTAAGAACTTTAAGTACAAAATTTCTTGTGAAAATAAGGTTTATTATATTGTTTGCTATTATTTATTTAGCTAGTCTGAATAAAGTTTTTAGTGTTTTAGGACCTGAAGAATATCCTGCCCCAATATTTTTGCCTAATGTTAATGACATATATAGAATGTATGAAATTGATTTGAAAAATTATTATACAGGTGATTTAGATTTAGACTCACTATTTAAAGATCTAACACCAATGAATTTCAACTACAAAAATGAAGACTCAGTGTTCCACTTGTTTTCAGAAATCCTTAAAATAAAAAAAACAGAATTAATTTATTTTTATATAGGCTTGATGATTCTCGAGGAAAAGGATACGACTAAAGCTTTAGAATATTTAAGACTCTCAAACTCAGTAAATTCCCAATTTATTCCTTCAAAAATGTTAAAAGCTATTATATACTATGATTTAAGAAAGATTGATTTAGCAACTGAGGAACTAAAAATAATATTTGATATAGATAAAAAAGATGTAAATGCTCAAAAATTTCTTGTTCACATTTTTGAACAACAAGGAAAATTTGATAAAGCAATATCCTTAATGGATAGAATAATTGAATTATCAACTGAAGACCCATATTTATTCATTAAGAGAGGGATACTATATAAAAAAATTGGAGATTTAAAAAAAGCAGAATACAATTTTAATTTAGCTATGGTTAATAAAGAAAATCCTATTGGTTCCTTAGCGTATCGTTCTGAATTTTTTGATTATTATTCCGAGGATAGCTTAGCTATAATTGATATAAAAAAAATTATCGAATTGGATTCAACATGGTTTGATATTTATTATTCTCTTTATAAGATAACTTTAAAATATAAAAGATATAATGAAAGTTTGGAAGCATTAGGAAAGTTGATTGAAAAAGATCCAAGGACTCCTTATAATTATGATAAAAGAGCAGATATTTATGATAAACTTGACTCAACTGAAAAAGCAGAAAGGGATAGGAAAATTGCAAGTGCCATCAGGTCTAATAATAAATAAGCAAGGAATGACTACGTTATAGGAAATTCATATTTAAGTTCTAGAAATTATGATTCAGCATTAATTTATTATTTTGATGCTCTCGCAAAAGATCCTGATAATCAAGTTGTTTATAAAAAAATATCTGAAGCATATCAGGCTTTGGGTAATTTTGATTCATCAGAATCTTACTTTTTAAAAAATATAATACATAATCCCTCAGATACATATTCTAATTTTGTTAATCTTGCAAATTTTTATGCAAATTTTAAAAAATATGATCAAGCATTAGTATATTTATTGAATGCAAAAAAATTAAACGAAAATAGGACACAAATAAATAACAAAATTGGATTACTCTTCATAGATATGAATAAACTAGATACGGCATTAATGTTTTTTCATAATGCGCTTGAATTAGAAAAAGATGATTATCGTACTTGGAATAATATAGGTTTGGTCCATAATAAACTTGGTGAAATTGATTCAGCAATTTATTATTCTTCAAAAGCTATTGAAATTAAGCCAAATTATTGGTTAGCTTATGCAAACAGGGGAATTCAATATGTTAAAAAAGGTTTATATGACAAAGGTATTGAAGAATTGAAAAAATCTGTCTCAAAGAGACCGTATGATACTACCGGATTTAAATATTTGATTTGGGCTTACTATAAGAAGAAGGACTATGTAAATGCATTAAATGATTGTAATAATATATTTATTCTAAAACCTCACGATGCTGAAGCTTATTTTTTAATTGGTCAAGTTTTCACAAAACTTGACTCAATGCAAAGAGCAAATGAAATGTTTGATTTAGCAACCAAAATAGATTCGAATTATAGATATTTAGCAACACTTCACATGGTTGAAACATATTTTGAGAGAAATGAACAAAAAAAAGGTAAGGAAATTCTTAATAAGTTCTTAAATGATTATGAAAATTTTATTGTAAAGGTCATTGATAATGATGTTATATTGTATAATATTAGTATCTACTTGATTAAACTTGGAAGTATAGATGTTGGTTTGGACTGTTATAAAAAAACAACAGAAAAAAACAAAAACTGGAAAAGCTATTCAAAAACAGATGAAGATTTTAGACCAGTTTGGAATCATCCGAAATATATTGAAATAAATAAGTCACGTTAGATGATTGCCTAAAATTGTTAATGTCAATTCCAATCATTCCCCAAACTTCAATTCAATCAACAGCAATTCGGGATGATTGCCTATCCTTACAGGTGGTCCCCATGTACCGTAACCGCTCGATACGTAATATTGTGTATTTCCTTTTTTCAGATAGCCCCAACTGATTTCATATATTTTTTTTGTTATAAAGCTAATGGGCCACATCTGTCCGTGATGTGAATGACCCGAAAGCTGGAAGTCAACATCATTGTCTTGGGCATCTTCAAGTTTTATCGGCTGATGGTCCATAAGAATTATGGGTTTTGTTTTGTCAATACCTTTCATTATTTCATAGAGCGGTTTTCTGTTTTGCTTTGCGAATTGCTTGATTGCCCTGTCCTTTCGACCAACTAAATAAATTTCATCCTGAATTAAGAGATAACTATCCTGAATTAGCTTTATACCCAAAGACTCGAGGTGAGGTGCAGTTTCCTTAATACCTCCAATATATTCGTGATTTCCGGTAATGGCAAAGACTCCAAACTTTGACTTTAGATTTTTGAAAGGTTCATCGGATTTGAATTTTAGTACAGCGGCAACGGATTCATCAAAAATATCACCGGGAAACAAAACTAAATCGGGATTTAGCTCATTAATTCTATCAACCAGCTTTTGAGTTCTTGCTTTATTATAAATACTCCCGAGGTGAATATCGGAAGCGGCAACTATTCTTAATTTATTGAGTCCCGTTACTTTTTTATTAATTGTCAGTTTCAAATGTTTCAATTGCGGATTTGCGGCATTAAAATACCCAAAAATCAATGTTATCATTACTCCAAGCACGAGTGTACCGGCAATGATTTGCTTTGTTAAAGCATAATTTTTATAAATAAATGCCGGGAAAAAAGGTATTATATGATTGGTTAAACGAAAAATATCAATAAGTAATATTCCTAAAAAGAAGTACATCATTGCCCCCATCCAAAGAAATCCCGACCATGTGAATATACTGCACAAAGCTGATGGATGAGCCCTTACCAGAAGGACGTGTATAATAAATGACAAGTAAAAGAAAGCAAAAATTATATAAAAGCTGTTTTTTATCCAAGGAACTGGTGGCAATACCTGTGTACCCCTAACGAAAATATAATAGTTAATGGCAGTGTAAACCGCTATTACTATCCCAAAAAAAATAAAGAATTCAATATGTTTCATAAGTAAAATATTTAAAAAAATTTATTCAAATTGATTATTGTGGCTTAAAGAAGAAAATATCTGATATTTATTGAATAGTGATTTTGCATGATTTAAATTATCCTCATCATCAAAAAAGCCATAAATACTTGAGCCACTACCGCTCATTAAGGCAAACACAGCACCGGATTTAAAAAGGTTTTTCTTTATATCAGCCAAAACGGGATATTTTTCAATAACAATATCTTCAAAATCATTTTTTATTAGCTCCCTGAGTATTTCAGGTCTATTAATATGTTCTATAAGAATGCTCTTAAGGTCTGAACCTTGAATAACATCATTTTTCCGATTTAATTGAGAATAAGCCCAAGAAGTATCAACTTTAAAATTCGGCATAACTAAAAGCAAATGATAAGGTAAACTAAAATTGAATAATTCAAGTTTTTCTCCTATTCCTTTTCCAACAGCGAAATCATCCCCGAGAAAGAATGGGACATCAGCACCAAGTTCTGAAGCAATATTGTGCAGTTCTTGAGTTGTTGCGTTCAAATCCCATAATTCACTTAATCCTAAAAGAACAGTTGCGGCATTTGAACTACCACCACCGAGCCCTCCACCTAAAGGAATATTTTTATATATTTGAATTTTTGCACCTTTAGATTTGCAGGCAAAATATTTTTGAATTAATTTGCTTGATTTATAAGCGAGATTTTCTTGTTGATTTATTTCTAATGGAGGAAAACAATCAACAATTAGTTCTTTACTTTGTTCAATGAGGATTTCATCGGCAAAACCTATCTTGGAAAAGATAGTGTTTATTTCGTGATAACCGTCATTTCTTTTATAAAGGACTTCGAGTCCGATATTAATTTTTGCAAATGATTTTAGTTTTAACATAGATTTATTAAAATTTATTATGACAAAAGAATATGAAATATCATATAAGCAAGAACTAGTGAGAAAAAGCATTCACATGATTTCTCTTTCTATTCCAATTGTCTATTCATTTATAACCAAAGAACTTGCACTTTGGTTGCTCATTCCTTTAACAATAATATCAATAATAATTGATTTTGCAAGTAGGAAAAAAAGTAAATTTAGAGAATTTTTTCTTAAAATCTTCGGTAAAATCTTAAGACCGCATGAATCTTATGATGTTTTTACCTTGAACGGTGCAACATGGGTGTTGATTTCGGCGGTAGTTTGTGTCATTGTGTTTCCAAAGGTTTTCGTGATAACAGGATTTACGATTTTGATAATTTCCGATATTAGTTCTGCTTTGATAGGTAGAAGATACGGGAAACATCCTTTATTTGTAAGTAAAAGCTGGGAAGGCACGACAGCATTTTGGATAACTGCAATTATATCAGTTATAATCATTGGAATAATTTTATCAGCACCATGGACATATTTTTTCTTTGGAATTATTGCGGCAATTATTGGTGGAATAGCTGAAGCGGCTTCTACAATGCTGAAAATGGATGATAATTTATCAATTCCAGTTTCGATTGGTTTAGTAATGTGGGGCGGAGAATTATTATCCGTCAGTTATTTTCATTCGAGTTATATAAATCTTTTAATGTAAAATATGAACGAAATAATAGATATAAGAAGCGATACGGTTACTGTTCCCACCGAGGAGATGAGGAAAGTAATAGCAAATGCAAAAGTCGGGGATGATGTTTTTGGAGAAGATCCAACTGTTAATGAACTTGAGGAGTATGTGGCTGATTTACTCGGGAAGGAAGCCGCTGTGTTTGTTGCATCAGGTGTAATGGCAAATCAAATTTCTTTACACATTTTGACCAAACCTGCTGACGAAGTAATAGTCGAAGCTGAATCTCATATATTCCATTATGAGGCTGCAGCACCTGCTCTGTTGTCAGGAATACAATTGAAAAGACTATATACTGAAATGGGTATTTTTGATGCAAAAGATATTGACAGAAGCATTCATCCTGACAATGAGCATTATCCAAATGTTTCTTTAGTTTGTATTGAGAATACACATAACAGACATGGAGGGACAATAATTCCACTTGAGAATATCAATTTGATAGCTGATGCAGTTAAGAGGAATAATCTGAAATTCCATTGTGACGGAGCAAGACTCTGGGAAGCATCAGCAGCAACTGGAACACCTTTGAAAATATTTGCAGAACCTTTTGATACAGTTTCAGTTTGTCTTTCAAAAGGACTTGGTGCTCCAATAGGTTCTTTAGTTACAAGCACAAAAGAAAATATTAAAAAAGCCAGAAGATTTAGAAAAGTTTTAGGAGGCGGAATGAGGCAGGTCGGGATTCTTGCTTCAGCCGGTTTGTATGCTATTAAAAATAATTTCGGATTGTTAGCCGAAACACATTCGAATGCAAAACTTTTTGCTAAAAGTATTAGTGAATCAGAATATATTAAAGTTGACTTTTCAAGAATTCAAACAAATATTGTTATTTTTAAACATAGCGTTCAAATTAAATCTGAAGTTTTTGAAGAGGAATGTAAAAAGAATGGAGTTAAAGTAATTCAGTTCGGTCCTAATACATTCAGGGCTGTTTTTCATTTTCAAATAACGAAAGAACAAACCATCAATGCAGCTGAGATAATTAAATCGGTACTTCAAAAAAATATTAATAAGTTTTCTTAATTTAGGTGGAATTATGAGAAAATACAACAAATATATATTAGGAATAACAATCGGATTTGTAATCTTGACGAATCCCTTATCAGCACAAAAAAATTCGGATACTGTTTGTTCCGAACAACTAATGGAAACTATTAGTTTGCTGGTATCCACAAATCTGTTCCAAAGTTACCTGACAATAACAATGATGAATGATAATGTTGACAATACCGATAATTATGAAATTTTTGAAAGTGCATTATTTACATTGGACAAACAACTGAATACGATAAATGACCATTTGTCAAAATACAACAAATCGAAATTTCTGAAAAAAGAAGATTTTGAATATTTGTTTTCAATCAAAGAAATTATTTTCGAATTGAAGGAAGATATAAAGCTATTCAAAACATTTTTGGAAAAAGGAGATGATGATTCCTACACTAAATTTTATATTAAACATACGAAGGTAAACAAGAAGATAGAAGAACTAATGGAACTTGAAGGAACTGATGTAAACGAGGTGGATGTTGATGAATAAAACAAGGGAACAAAGGTTTGAGGAGTTGGAAAGGGAAACTCAACTTTATAAATTTTCACACAAAGGGAGAGTCAAATTTGCTGAAGTGGATTCCTACAGAGTTGTCCATAACTTGCAATATTTTTATTGGCTCGAGGAAGCGAGAATTGAGTATTTCAGGAATCTTGGAGTTGGATTAAATCTTGACAGTTTGATAAAAGAGTTGTTGTTTATGTCCGTTCACGCAGAGATTGATTACTTCAATGCTACTCAATTCAATGATGAATACGAAGTTTTAACGCGAATTTCGAATATAAGGAACTCATCATTTACGTTTAATAATATTATCAGATTAAAGAATGGAACAATACTTATAAGTGCCTCGGCAACCCTTGCTCATATTAATCCGGTAGATAAAAAGCCAAAAAGGATTAGTGATGAGTTACGCAAGAAAGTGAAGGACTTTGAAGGGGGAAATGTAGTTTTGAGTTAAAGGGAGAAGGGAAAAGGGAGAAGGGATTTGGTTAATAAATTGCGTCTTTGCTCCTTAGCGTCTTTGCGTGAAATTCTCTATTATGTGATTATTTTAATATTATTAGAAAATAATTTGAAAAAGAAACCAAATATCATAGAATCATTGAGTACACGGCAGCTTGCTGCCCAGTGCATCTTTCCACGTATTTCTGCTGAACAATACTATAAAGACACAGAGTATCAACAAGCAATGCATCAACTGGTTGAAGAAGGAGTAGGTGGCTTCTGCGTTTTTCAGGGGAATATGGGTAATGTAAAATCAATGATAACAGTTTTGCAAAGTATTTCTAAAGTTCCTTTGCTATTTTGTGCAGATTATGAATTCGGTTTACCTATGAGATTGGATAATGGTACTGCATTTCCTCATGCAATGGCACTTGGAAAGTCAGGAAATCCTGAGCATACTTTTAAATGCTCTGAAGCAATTGCAAAGGAAGCAAAGAGTATAGGAGTAAATTGGAATTTGGCTCCTGTCTGCGATATAAATTCAAATCCGAATAATCCAATTATTAACATCCGTTCTTTCGGAGACAATTTGGACATAGTTCAAAAGCATTTATCGGAATATATCCGAGGACACCACAATCAAAATGTTCTTACTTGTGCAAAACATTTTCCCGGGCATGGAGATACTGATAAAGATTCTCATTCCGAATTACCTGTGTTAAAACATGATAAGAAACGAATTGTTGATTTGGAATTGAAGCCATTTATTCATGCAATTCAAAATGATGTGAAGTCAATAATGGTTGGCCATTTGTCTGTTCCATCGTTGGATGAATCAGGAACACCGGCAAGTTTGTCAAGAAAAATAATTACTGAACTGTTGAGAGAAGAATTAAAATACAATGGGCTTATTCTTACAGATGCTCTCGATATGAAGTCTTTGACAAAGATATTTTCAGCTGATGAAATAATAATAAAATCGTTTAACGCAGGGAATGACATTCTTTTACTTCCTGAAAATCCATTATTAGCTATTGGTGTCTTAGAAAAACATATTGATAATCATCCCGAATTAAAGGAACAATTATTTTCATCTGTCAATAGAATTCTCGATGCCAAAGAATGGTGCGGTTTATTTAGCAAGAAGACTAATGAAAAAGAAATTGAGATCTCTTTTTTTGAGCACGAAAAAATAGCTTTGGCTGCCGCTTACGATGCATTGGAAATTTTAGGTGATGAACATTTGATTCCTTTAAATGAAAAATTTCGTGTCGGTGGATTTGCTTTTTTACAAACGGATGATATTGATACACCTACATCTTTCTTCAGAATACTTGGTCAGGCAATAGAAAACGACTGCGACTTTGGATTTATTGATAAAGATATTCAGGAAAAAGATTTAGCAGGATTAAAATTTGGAATCCAGAAAGCTGATATAATGCTTTTTGCATTTTTCTTCAAGCCCTCTGCTTATCAATCTATGAAGGTTCCTGACGGGATTATGCATGCTTACAAAACGCTATCGGAAGGTAAAAAGAAAATTGCAATTCTTTTTGGAAATCCATACCTGAAAGACAGCATAGATGCAGATTTAATAATATCCCCTTTTTCGGATTCATTGCCAAGCATTGCAGCGACAATACTCAAGCTTTCGGGAAGAAAGATGGATTTTTAAACGTAGAAAACTTATTTTGATTTGTATTATCCGGGTAGAAACATCAATAGTGTTGGTTTTAAATTTTTCCCTTCATTAGATATATACAGATTACCTTGAACATCAAAGCTGATTCCTTCTGCTTTAAGAAATAAATTTTGGTCTAATACTTCGACGTGCAATAAATCACCTTCAAGGTTGAATATATACAACAAATGTTCCAGAGCCGAGAGCAAATAAAGTTCTTTGGTCATCGGATGTATCGCTATTTCCGATGGATTGAATTTCATTTTCCTATTAGCAAACTTCTTGATTTTTTTACTTTCTTTAGCTTTATAAATCTTTTCTTTATCTAAAAATGTTTGAATATCGGTCAGCAAGATTTCAAAAACCGGTGTTTTATCCAATTTATTTTTCTTTAAATCAAAGCTGTAAATTGCTCTTTTAGATTTCGATTCTTTTTTGTTTATGAAATGACTTTTGCATGCCAAGAGTAATCTGTTATTATCGGAATCATAGCAAATACCTTCATTGTTCAAAGCAGGGAGCTTGACATGATGTTTTTTTAATTTAGGTTTTTTACTTTCATAGTTGATATACTCATAAATCATCCCATCGCTTCGCAGAATATACAATGTTTTGTCAACTTTGGCTAATCCTTCATAATCTCCATCCCCATGAAATTCGTATTGCTTTACTATTTTCTTTTCATCGAAATTATAGATAAATACTATACCCTTTTCATCCTGTACGCAAGCCAGTTCATTATCGTTTACAATGGTAATACCTGAAATTTCATGCAAAATATCCGGTAGTGTATAAGATTGAGCCGGTGATTTCAAATTGTATTGGAATTCGTAACCGGCAGCAGTAACCGGATACTCAATGGTAACCGCAAGCAACATTATAAAAATAATTGCAAAGTATTTTCTATTCATTTATATTTTTCCTTTAATAACAATGTATACAAATTTATTACCTTATTCAATAAATACCAAATTCAATTGTCAAAAGTTAATGAAGATATATTTTTGTAAAACTTCTTATATTGTTTAATTTGAATTTTAGATTAAGAACTAAAAGTAATTATTTATGGCAGAAACAATTTTAGTAACAGGCGGTGCAGGATTTATCGGAAGTAATTTTATTCGGTATGTCCTTAGACGGGCTCAGGAAGACAGCAGACAGCAGACGGCAGACGGCAGACCGGAAGAAGACAGAAATCAGAAGACTGAAGTCAGAAGTCAGAAAACGGCAGATAGCAGACAGCAGACGGCAGACGGCAGACAGGATTTAAGGATAGTTAATCTTGATGCTTTGACTTATGCAGGGAATCTTGAGAATTTGAGGGATGTCGAAAATAACCCTAATTATAAATTCATTCACGGAAGAATTGAAGATGCAAAGTTGGTTAGGAAAATCATTGAATCTGAGAATATCTCAGGCATAATTAATTTTGCCGCAGAATCTCATGTTGACCGTTCAATAATTGAAGCCAGACCTTTCATTGATACTAACATTATCGGAACACTGACTTTACTCGAAGCCGCAAGGGACTATAAATTGTCCCGCTTTTTGCAAATTTCAACTGATGAAGTTTATGGTTCTTTAGGTACTGAAGGTTATTTTACGGAAAGCACACCTTTGGAGCCGCGTTCGCCTTATTCAGCATCGAAGGCATCTGCTGACCACTTTGTTTTGGCTTTTGTCAACACATTCGGAATTAATGCACTGATTACAAGATGCTCGAATAATTATGGACCTTTTCAATTTCCTGAAAAATTAATACCACTTATGATTTTAAATGCACTCGAAGGAAAAAAACTTCCTGTTTACGGAGATGGCTTGAATGTGCGTGATTGGATTTATGTCGAAGACCATTGCTCTGCTGTCTGGTCAGTATATAAAAATGGGAAATCAGGTGAAGTTTATAATGTCGGTGGCAGAACAGAAAAACCGAATATGGAAATCGTGAAAACCGTTTTAGGAATTCTTAATAAACCCGAATCTTTAATCGAATTTGTCAAAGACAGACCGGGACATGACAGACGATATGCCATTGACAGTACAAAAATAGAAAAAGAACTTGGCTGGAGACGAAAGACCACACTCGATGATGGTTTGAAGTCAACAATTCAATGGTATCTTGACAATCCCGACTGGTGTAAAAATGTCCGTTCGGGAGAGTATATGGAGTATTATAAAAAGCAGTATGGCAAATAGTAGGGGCGAACGGCCGTTCGCCCGTACAAAGAAAAATTTATTGACAATTTGAAACTTTTTCCTGTTTCATGTGTCTTTACAATAATTAATGTTGCAAATTTTTGAGGAATAGATGATAAAAATACAATTTCAAATAATAATTTTAAATATTTTATTTTTAATATATATGTACATTTCAAATGCACAACTTTCAGCTGTTATTAATACAGATAAGCTCGCTATTACTTCTGATGACATTATCGAAAAAGAATTCCCGGTAGTAGTGAGGCCGGGCTTTATTTTAATTAAAGATACTTACTATGAATGGGAGGTCAATCATTGGGGTGAAGGGCATTCAAAATTATGGAGTTATGAAAATAATAAACTGAAACAGATTTTTAACATAATTTCACCTTATAAAATAAATTTCTTCTATGATGAAAATGATTATTTAATATCAAAATTAAGAGTTGATGAAAAATTCAAAAATGATTTTGACACAACAAAAATTGACTCATTTTTATATGATTCATCCGGTAAATTAATTGATGAATTTGACTTTCTCCTCGAATCGGATTATTTACACAAATCTCAAAGAAGGCAGTTTTTTTATGATAGCTTAAATAGGCTTATAGAAGAAAAGTCATTTTTGGGTTATTATGAAGATATTTTCGACTCAAACGGTCAGTGGGTTTTTGATAATAGCAGATATTATGTGTATGATGTGAATAGTAATCTTATTACTATTACTCCAAGCAACCATCATCCATCATATATTAAAATAGAGTTTTTATACAATAATGAAAATTTGAAAACCAATGAGTTAGGTTATCAATGGTATAATGATAATTGGAATAAAGTCTATCAAATTACTTGGAACTATAATGATAAAAATGCATTAATTGAATCTTTACATGAATGGCAAGAGGAACAAATTTACCATTTTTTATATGAATACGATAACAACGGTACTAAGAGAAGACGTACTTATGAAAAGTTCGTTAATAATGAATGGGATACAACTTACAAGTCATTTATTGATTATTCATATGATGCTGATTTCAATTTAACAAAAGAGTTAAAGACAATTTATGAAAATGGGAATATTCGTAACACTTATTTCATAGAGTATGACTATGATAAAATTTTAAATATTGATGATTATTCAAGTTTCAACGAATTTTATAATAAGAAACTTGAAATTTCTCCAAATCCTGCCAGCGAATATATTGAAATAAATTTAGGGACGAACAGCAGACAGCAGACATACTTCGACGGGCTCAGTATGACTGACGGCAGACAGGAATGGAATATTCAAATTTATAATGTTTATGGTGAGTGTGTTTTATCCGTAGGGGTGAACGGCCGTTCGCCCGTACTTCGAATTGATGTTTCCGGTTTTCCGGATGGGATGTATTTTGTGAGGGTGGGTAATTTTGTTAAGAGTTTTGTGAAGATGTAAAAATATTTGTAATTTTAACACGTTTCAATTAAGAAACTGAGGATAATTATGAAATTTAGTATTGAATACGAAATAGAAGATGATGGAAGATGGATAGCAGAAATTCCATCAATGCCGGGTGTTATGGTTTACGGAAAAACCCAAAAGGAAGCCGCATCTAAAGTTATTGAACTTGCAATAAAATCAATTTCCGATGAGATAGAACTCAATAATGCATATCCCAAGTATTTTGAAGTATCTTACGCAAATTAATGACTGGCTGGTCGTCATCTAAGGCAAAAAAAGTACTCAAAGTACTTTTAAAAGAGGGTTGGGAAATAAAAAGAATTCGCGGCTCACACAAAGTATTAGCCAAAGCCGCTTATCCCGATTTTATTTTTGCATTTCACGATGGAGAAGAAATAGGTCCAAAAATGCTCGCAAGGATTGCCAAACATACAGATTTAAAACCGGAAGATTTATAATAAAATTATTTATTTTTGATTTATGTGAAACTTTTTCCTGTTTCATGTGTTTATACATATAAAGGGCTGACAATTTTTGGAAAACTGTTATGAAAACAAAATTACTGATTCTATTTATGCTTCTTTTAGCACCTGCAAACAAATTGCTGATGCAGGAAATACCGGATTGTAGCTGTGTCCCTTTATATTATCCAGCTACA
>CAZEHW010000090.1:0-6112 GCA_964511865.1 uncultured Hyphomicrobiales bacterium
CAAAAGTTCTTTATGGTAAATTATCAAACGGACTAACCTATTACATAATGGAAAATAAAAAACCTGAAAACCGGGCAGAATTGCAAATGGTTATAAAAGCAGGTTCATTACAAGAAGAAAATGACCAGGCAGGTTTGGCTCATTTTATTGAGCATATGTGCTTTAATGGAACAGAAAATTTTCCAAAAAACGACCTTGTAAAGTTTCTCGAAGGTTTAGGAATGAGATTCGGTGCTGATTTAAACGCCAGCACAGGTTTTGAAAGAACTTATTACATGCTAACAGTTCCCCTCGACAGAAAAGGTGCACTTGATAGTGGAATGCAGGTATTAACTGATTGGTTGCATAATGTATCTTTTGATCCGGAAGAATTGGAAAAAGAACGTGGTGTTATTATGGAAGAATGGAGACTTTATCTTAGTGCTCAGCAAAGAATTATGCTGAAGCATTTTCCACATATTTTCTATAAATCAAAATATGTTGACAGACTTCCAATTGGTGACACAGCAGTAATTCAATATGCTCCCAGACAACGGTTTGTAGATTTTTATAAAGACTGGTATAGACCCAATTTGTCAGCTGTTGTAGCCGTTGGTGATTTTAATGCTAATGATATTGAAAAGAAAATCAAAGAAAAATTTGGTAATATTGATAATCCAAAAAATCCAAAAGATATCGGTGAGTATCCTTTGCAAGTACATAATGATACAAAAGTATCAATAGCTTCAGATAAGGAATGGCAATACACAATGCTCGCTATTTACTTTAAACATCTCGGTGAGCCCGATTTATCTTATGGTTCTTATAGACAAAATATTATAAATCAAATGCTCTCAAGTATAGTAAGCAGCCGGTTAGCCGAATTAACAAAAAAACCAAATCCCCCCTTCTTAGGTGCTCAAGTTCAAGAAACACACCTTATGTCCAATATGTCAAGTTTATATCTAATGGGAGCTGTTAAGGAAGACTCATTTGACGAAGGAGTTTTAGCAATGTTAGGAGAAATTTTCAGGGGATTACAACATGGAATAACTCCAACAGAACTTGAAAGACAGAAAAAAGAAATGATGAGTTTTTATGAAAAAGCTTACAATGAAAGAGATAAAACAGAATCTGCATCATACGCCAGAGAATTTGCATCCAACTTTTGGGAAAAAGAGTCAGCTCCTGGTATAGAAGTTGAATTGGCACTCGCTAAAAAATGGTTGCCGGAAATTACTGTTGATGATTTAAATAATATTTTAAAGAAAGCTATTAAAAAGGAAAACTTAACAATCACATTAAGCGCACCCGAAAAAGAAGGATTTACGATTCCAACTGAAGAAAAAATATTAGCACTTTATGAAAAAGCTTCAAAGGAAAAATATGAACCTTATGTTGACAAAGTATCTTCATCACCTCTCTTTAATAAAAAAGTATCAAAAGGTAGACTTGTAGGGGAAAATCAAATCCCTGAAATTGGAGTTACTGAACTTAAATTATCAAACGGAATAAAAGTTTATCTAAAACCAACCGATTTTAAAAACGATGAAATATTAATGCAGGCTTTTAGTCCGGGTGGCAATTCTCTTGCCCAACCTGATGATTATGTTTCAGCTTTAGTTGCCGAAGATATTGTCTACGAAGCAGGGCTTTCGGAATTTGACAAAATTCAATTAGAAAAATTATTAGCAGGAAAAATAGTTTCTGTTTCCCCTACAATTGGAAGAATGACTGAAGGATTAAGGGGTAGTACAACCCCCCAAGACCTCGAAACTTTACTGCAGATGACACATTTGTTCTTCACAGACCCAAGAAAAGATGTTGAAGCATATCAATCATTTATGGCGAAAATGAAAGAGCAGTTAAAAAATCAGAAGTTGAATCCAAAATCTGCTTTTTCAGATACTTTATCTACTGTAATGAGTTCCTATCATTATTCTTCTCGTCCTTGGACCGATGAACTTCTAAGTGAAATAAATTATGAGAAAGCATTCGAATTTTATAAAGACAGATTCTTAGATGCTTCTGACTTCACATTTATCATTGTTGGTTCATTTAAGATTGACGAAATCAAGCCAATGCTCCAGCAATACTTAGGGACTCTTCCTTCTAAGAAAAGAATTGAAACAGCAAAAGACATAGGTGAAAAATATCCTAAAGGTATTATCAACAAAGATGTTTACAAAGGCATCGAAAAACAAAGCACTGTGCGGGTTGTTTTCACCGGGGATTTCGAATGGAATGACCATGAAAGATTTATTATTGACGCTCTGACAAACGTCTTAAACACAAAAATGAGAGAAGCTATCCGGGAAGACAAAGGTGGTACTTACGGTATCTATTCATTTGGACGTCCTAGCCAATTCCCAATACCTACTTATAGAATTGATATTGGTTTCGGGACCAATCCTGACCGGGTTGAAGAATTAACAAATACATTATTTAACCTTATCAAAGATATGCAGAAAAATAATGTTGAAGAAACATTTATAACCGATACAAAAGAAATGTTCAAACGTCAATATGAAACTAATTCTAAGAAAAATAACTTTTGGTTAGGAGAAATTTTTGATGGTTTGTACAATGGTGATGATTTAAAGAAAATTATTACAGTTGATCAAATGGCTGATAAATTAACAGCCGATGATATTAGAATGGCAGCAAATAAATATCTCAAATCGGATAATGTTGCTAAATTTGTTCTTTATCCTGAAGATTATAAAAAGTAAAATAAAGAATATAAGGCAATAAAAATAAACAAAAAGGGCTATTTCTATAAAAAGTAGCCCTTTAATTTTAGAAATTATTAATTTGCGTTGTCAGTTGGAGAATCTCCGGATTTTTTAATTAACATTTGCTGTAATAATAAACTGGCTTGCGGATCGGTATGACCAACAATACCACTAACAATAACCCATTTACCTTTCTCCTTTTTAAGAGTTCTTGCAACACGGATGAAAAGTTTGGCGGTTTCCCCACCGATAGTAATCTCTAAAGGTGTCCCATAGATTATTGAAGCAAATGTAGCATTATCATCCATCTGGATATCCATATCGTACATTTCTCCATACTTCGTTTTGTCAAAAGTTTTCCATTGCTGTTCCATCTTGGCTTTAAATTCGGCAAAAGTTTTTATTACTTCTGAAGAGTCCGTACCAAAAAAGATGACTTCTCCTGCTAATGTTTCAATCATATCAGAAAAATTCTTTTCTTCAGCAGCTTTGTTGTATTCTTTCATGACCTGAACAATAGCTTGCTTTTCCTTATCAATATCCTGCATAGTAAGTTCCTCTTTTTGAGGCGTACAACCTAAAACAAAAACCAAAATGAAAAAAGTCGTCAATGTTTTTTTCATAATTCCTCCGGTGGTTTTATTAATAATTTTAACATAATATAAATTTAAATTCCTGTTCTAATTCTTTCAAATAATACTTTTTTAAAAACTCGAATTCCTAATAATTTCAAAATTTATAACTGAAATAATAACTCATTTATATAAATTAATTATTTGCTAAATTTAATATAAGATATTAATTATTTAAAAACAAGCAAGTTTTTCAAAAAATAGTAAAAAAAAGTACATTATTGTTGTTTTTTTCAATTTATTTGGATAAAATTAAATTATTTTAAGGTATCAATGGAGTTTTAATAACTTTATTTTTAAAACAATGTTTTTTATTCAATAATATATTATTAAATTGAATTTCTTAAATTTAATAACTTACAATGAGGTTTAAAATGAAAATATTTAATATCTTACTTCTAATTACAACACTGGCATTTTTCCAATGCACAGGTAACAAAGAAATAAACGACAACAAATCAGAAGGCAAACTAATGTTCATCAACGAAACTACTATTGAGAATACTACTGCAGAATTGATTAAAAAATTTGGGGCAGATAAAAAATTTAGAATTGAAAGAGGAGTTCTGCAGACAGCTTCCCTTTGGAAAGAAGATGATGGAACAACAGACCAATTTAAAGAATTTTGTATCAGTAATTTTGTTGCAGATTCTGTAGAACTTGATAAAATATTCAACCGCTTATCTGAGAATCTTGAAATAATTTGGGGACATTTCAATAAAATCACTCTCGATTTCAACCGCCCCCTTCATTTAACAACATTTGATAAATACTCGGTTGATGAAATATTTGGTGCCTATAGCCCCGGTTCTCATCTTGCTGAAGATTTTTATACAAATAAAGTGGCTTTTATTATTACTTTAAACTTTCCTCATTATTCCCTTGAAGAAAAAACGGAGTGGTGTAAAAAATGGTCAAGAAAAGAATGGGCATATGCTCGTATGGGTGATGTATTTACTTCAAGAGTTCCAAGTAATTTATTGCAGAATGTTTCTAAAGCTGTTACAAATGCCGATTTATATATATCCGAATATAATATTTATATGGGCAAACTAATTGACAATAATAACAAGCATCTCTTCCCCGACGACCTTAAACTAATAACACATTGGGGATTAAGAGATGAATTGAAGTCCCAATATACAAATAAGGAAAACGGTCTTGAAAAGCAAAATTTAATATATGAAGTTATGAAAAGAATTATTACTCAGGAAATTCCTCAATGTGTCATTAACAATCCTGAATACAAATGGAACCCATATAAAAATGTTGTAACTAAAAATGGTAAGCAGATAGAATTCGAGCAGGAAAACAACATCAGGTATAAACATATTCTAAATAATTTTCATGCTGTAAAAGCAATAGATGATTACAGTCCGAATTATCCGACATACATAAGTAGAAAATTTGATGAAGAATTCGAAATACCACAAACAGAGGTTGAAAAACTTTTCACAGACTTTGTCTCTTCCCCGCAAGTTAAAGAAGTAGCTTCAATAATTTCAAAAAGACTTGGAAGAAAACTTGAACCATTCGATATTTGGTATGACGGCTATAAAGCGAGAAGTTCTATCTCTGAATCTGAACTCAACAATATAACAATGAAAAAATATCCAAATCCTGATGCTGTAAAAAAAGATTTACCAAACATTTTACTCAAGCTTGGATTTAATCAGGAAAAAGCAAAATCAATTAGCTCTAAGGTTGAAGTTGACCCTTCAAGAGGTGCCGGACATGCATGGGGTGCTCAAATGAAATCAGAAAATGCCCACTTAAGGACAAGAATTGGTGAAAAAGGTATGGATTACAAAGGGTATAATATTGCAACTCATGAATTTGGACACAATGTAGAGCAGACTTTAACACTTAATGATGTTGATTATTATATGCTGACAGGAGTTCCTAATACAGCTTTTACTGAAGCATGGGCATTTGTATTCCAAAAAAGAGACCTTGAACTATTAGGCATCAAAGAAGACGATACTAACAAAAAAACTATGATGGTGCTGGATAACTTCTGGTCAACATATGAAATAATGGGTGTTTCACTGGTTGATATGAACCTTTGGAAATGGCTCTACGCTAATCCAAATGCTAATGAAAAACAGGTTAAGGAAGCAACAATCAGAATAGCTAAAGAAATTTGGAATAAATATTTTGCTGATGTTTTCGGAGTTAAAGACCAGCCTATTTTAGCCATATATTCACATATGATTGATTACCCTCTTTATTTATCAGCATATCCATTAGGACATTTAATCGAATTTCAGATTGAAAGTTATATTGATGGAAAAAATTTGGGAGATGAGATGATTAGAATGTGTAAACAAGGACGTATAATACCGCAATCATGGATGAATGATGCTGTTGGAAATGAATTGTCAATTGAACCAACATTAAAGGCAACTCAGGAGGCAGTTAATAATATTAAATTGCAACCTTGATATAATTATTCATAAATGTAAAAAAAAATGCTGTTCAAATCTTTATCAGTTGGACAGCATTTTCTATTATAAGTATTTCGATAATATTGACTATAAATTTTCGGTTTCCTTCTTCTTTCCTGCGGCTTTAGAAATAAAAATACTTATCTCATATAATACAAAAAGTGGTGCAGCAAAAATCATCATGCTAATAGGGTCTGTGGTTGGTGTCAGTGCGGCGGCTAATATCATAATAACGACCATACTATGCCTGCGGTATTTTCGCATGAACTGAGCAGTTATAATACCGAATTTAGCTAATATAAAAGTTACCATAGGAAGT
>CAZEHW010000090.1:6122-12712 GCA_964511865.1 uncultured Hyphomicrobiales bacterium
ATAATAACATTATTGTGACAAAACTAAGGTAACTATTGACATCAATTATATTCTCAATTTTCTTTGTACCGAATGATGCCGCAAAACTCATCATTGTAGGTATCATAAGAAAATATGAAAATGCTATACCGGATAGAAAACAAAGGGATGTAAAAAAAGTTATTTTGCTAACCCACTTTCGTTCATTAACGTATAGACCGGGAGCTATAAATTTCCATAGCTGATAGAGCATGAAAGGAAAGGAAGAAATTATTCCAATAATAAAAATTAGCTTAAAGTACATCAACGGCTGTCCAAAAGGACTAAGGTTTTGCAATTTTAAATGGACATTAAAAGAAGGAGCTAATATCACATACTCCAAAATTGTATCAATAAAAACACCGGCAAAAATACAACCAACAATTAATCCGACGAAAGCCCAGACTATTCTTTTACGCAGTTCTTCGAGATGACTGAGAAATCCCAATCCCTCTTCACCTGCTTTTTCCTCTTCTTTTAACTTTTTCTCCTTTTTCATATGTTTAAATTTATGAAAAATTATTCTAACTTGTTTTAAATTTATTTTGATTTCCTTATTGCTATTCAAGACAATATCTATTTATCATCTGTTTTGCTTGCTCACTACCCAAATCAACCGCCTTTTGCCAATCAGAGCAAGCTCCTGATTTGTCGTTCGATTTATATCTTTCTATCCCACGTTTCAAGTATGCATCTGCAAAACCGGAGTACAAATTAATCGCTTTATTAAAATCATTAATCGCTTTTTCCTTAAGTCCTAATTTTGAATATGAATTTCCCCTCAAATAATAATTCAAGTAATCATTTGGAGTCATAAGAATTGATTTTGTAAAATCCTTTACTGCACCTTCATAATCACCTATAGCATCTCTTGCAATTGCCCTGTTAAAATATCCATCTGGAATGTTTGGCTCCAACTTAATAGCTTTTGTCAGGTCTTTGACTGACTTTTGGTAATCACCAAGCAAACCGTAAGCAGAACCACGATTGTTATATGCTTCGGCATAATTTTTATCAATTGTAACTGCCCTGGTAAAGTTGTTAATTGCCTGTGTAAAATCACCTGCATCCTTAAATATATTTCCCCGAAGAAAATAAACAACAGCCGCTTTTGGATTATCCTCAATTGCATTATCAAGAAATACTGTTGGATTAGAAAAATTCTTTACATGAACAAATGAATATAATGATAAAATAATTGTAATAGTAATACCAAACATCAATATTTTCCTTTGTCCCGTTTTACGTAAAAATTGTTTAAACATAAGAAATAATATTATTACAAATCCTATCATTGGTAAATAAGCCCTATGATCAAGATAATGATAAAACATATCAGATTTGGGATAATATCTGCTGTACAGCATTCCGGGAAAAACAAGAAGAACAAACCACAAAACACCAAACAGCAAAAAGTTCTTTTCCTTATTTTCTATACCCTTCCACTTTTTAAGAAAAAGAAATATTATTAAAATAATTATTATCATTCCAAGTACCGAAGTAAAAAAACTGAAAACCGGGAGTAACATCAGATTAAAAGGAACAATGAATTTTGAAATATATTCCGGTATTGTTCTTAGGTTTTCAATAAATGGAGTTAATCCGAATATTTGATTCTCTGGTAAACTTCCAGAAAATGAAAAACGTAAATAATACCAAAAGGCAAAACAGACAATCCAAATAAGTCCCAATATATTTATTTCGGAAGAAAATATTTTTTTTCTGGTAATAAGAAAATAAGAATACATAACTACAGGAAGAAGGATAGCGGTTTCTTTTGAAAAGAAAGCCAGAAGTAATAATAAAATATGCAGAAACAAATTGATTACTTTTTTTGTCTCAATGTAACGCATGAAATACAAAAATGATGACATTCCAAAAACCGCTAATAACAAATCACCTCTGGCAGGAAGCCATGCAACATTGATAGCAAACAATGGATGAAGTGAAATAATTAGTGTTGCAAACAAAGATAAAAGAGGGTAAAATTCTATTTTTCTAAAAACTTTAAACAATATTAAGGCAGACAACATAAACAAAAGTAAATTTGTTGTATGAAAGCTCCACAAGTTGCCATTCCCTATCTGTGCATCAGTTATAAATGTAATGGTTTGCAATGGCCTGTAAAACCCGGAGACAGCATCAGTTAAAAATGAATTACCGGTAAAAACATCAACAAACTTAGCAGTTTGAAGCTGCTGCATATTGTTAACCACCAGGAAATCATCATCAAATCCTGTATAAGAAAAGTTGATTACCTGAATGTAAACAGCGAGAATGAAACCAATAATATAAATAAAATAGAATCTGTCAATTTTATCAATAAAACTTTTTTGCTCGAAATTCTCTTTTTTTGCACTTTGAGATTTTTTTTCTTCTCTCATGTTTTTGCCGCTTATTCTTTCTTGTTTCTTAATTTTCTCTTTACTCATAAGAATCTTTATTTAAGTTCATTATATTTAAGAAATCAACTTTTAATACTAAAAAAAATATTGTGCTGTTCCATTCCATCGTTAGATTATCTACAAAACTGAGAGATTAATCTTGTGGCATTATTGTTCCCTAATTCAGCAGATTTATACCAATCGAAACATGCACCAGTCGTATCACCCATTAAAAATTTTGAATTTGCTCGTAGATAAAACAAATTGTCATTGTTGCTATCAAGCTTTTCAACAACATTATAGTCTTTAATCGCTTTTCTGTATTGTCCCAAATGAGCAAAACAAACTCCTCTATTAATAAATGCCTGAATATATTTATTATTATAGACGATTGATTTATTATAGTAATTAAGTGCTTTTTTTACTTCTCCTTTTTGAAACAGAATATTAGCAATATTAAAGTATGCCCTGAAATTCGTTGAATCAAATTCCAAAGCTTTTTCAAAATCTATTATAGCTCCATCAATATCATTTTTTTCTTCTTTGAGGGAACCTCTAATCATATACCCCTTATAAGCACTGGGATTTTCTTTTAATCCCCTATTATATAATTCCATAGCTAAATGTTTGTTACCTATTTCATTTGCCAAATTACCATAATTAAAATAAACTTCAGCAAATTTATCATCAATCTTAATTGCCAGTTTAAAATCATTTATTGCATCTTGGGTTTTTCCCAGACTTTTCAATATTAAAGCTCTGTTGTTTAGGGCAAAGGCAGAATTAGGATTCTTTTCTACTGCATGATTATAAAAATTCAAAGGGTTTGAATAGACTGAACTATAAAGGATATTTACAATTGAATAAATTACAATAATACTTACACTTAATAACTTGAAATAGTAATTATTTGAGTATCTGTGATTCCTGATTAATATATAAATAAATAAGACAATTCCTACCATCGGTAAGTAAGCCCTACACTCAAGATAATCAAAATTTGTTGCACCTCTGCTTGCAAATAACCCTGGTATTATTGTTATTATAACCCATAATAACGCAAATATTAATTGTTTTCTCTTATCCTTTTTTAAAATAATAATTATTATTGAGATTGATAGAATAATCAACCCAATGATAGTATTCATTAAACTATATTTTGGAATTCCGGTAAAGTTATATGGAATAAAAAACTTTCCAATTAACTCAGGGATCATTGACAAATTGTAAATAAAGTCTCCATACATTGATTCAAAGCCCTGATTTATAGATACAACATTATTCCTCATACAAAGATAAAATAATATCATTGCTGTCCATAAAAAGACCAATTTAATGTTGGTTCCAGTTAGTAATTTACTATCTTTTATTAAAACAAGATAAAGAAGAAAAACTACCGGAAAGATTAAAGCAGTTTCCTTAGAAAATAGCGATATTAGAAAAAATATTAAATGCAGCAAAATAAATATAAATTTTTTAGTTACTATAACCCTAATAAAAGTCCAAAAAGACAACAATATGAAAATTGTTAACAATATGTCATTTCTCCCCGGTATCCAGGCTACAGAGTTAATAAGTAAAGGATTAACTCCAAAAAATAATACAATTAATAGTTGTGCATTAAAAGTATTTTTAAAAAAAGTTTCAGAGTCGGTTTGCTCAACGGGATTTTGCTCTTTGCTGAAATTACCAAGAAAATACATTAATAACAAGCATGAAAAAATATGAAGCAGTAAATTAGTCTGATGATAAAAATAGGGATTCTTTCCACCTATTGCGGCATCGAACATTAATGATAAACTTAGAGTGGGACGATAGTAAAGACCTTCTTTCTGAAAATATGAATCGGTAAAAAATGCCTTAGTTATATTAATCGGACTGCTGATTGTTTCATAATTATCAATAATTTTAATATCGTCATCAAGCATTACAAAATTGAAGAACAAAGTCTTTGCATATACAACTAAAATAACAAGAACTATGAAAATCAACTGTTTTTTCAAATAGATATTTTTATAACTTGTCATTACTCTGGTTTTATTTTTTCTCAACAAATCTGACTTTTATATAAAAAGGTGAATTTTTTGCATTACTTATGACAGTATAAACAACAGTATCATCATCATTTTCTAAACCATCTTTGTTTATTTCAAGACGTAGTTTCCCTGTATCCAAGAATCTCACATCATTTTTTTCTATCACTCCATTAGAACAAAAACATGAACCTGAAATTGATGTGATATTTAAAACTCCTACACCCCTGTTAAGAACAATTACATTTTCAACAACAAATTTTGAAGTATCATTTTCTATTGTAATCACTGATGGTATAATATCAATAACCGGCATATTAATTAAATCTCTTTTTTCAGCCAAACTCCTATCTTGTGATAAAAGAAATGAAAACTGGAAAAAATATAAAACAATAAGGACTGAGGAAAATTTATACATTAATTTCTCTCCATAAGTCATCAAGCATGTCATTGAATTGAAATAAACCTTTCTTCTTATGAATCCATTTAGCCGCTGAAACTGCTCCTACTGCAAAACCTGTTCTGTTCTTTGCTCTATGTGTTAATTCAATAGTATCTGCCAAAGAATCAAGATAAATTGAATGAATTCCTATAATTTCACCTCCTCTTGTTGAAGATACATGCAATTGATTGGAAGAAATTCTTTCCTCACATTTATCTGTGATTATTTCGTCTTTTAGATTATTATTTTTTAGAATGGTCTTTGCCAATAACAAAGCAGTACCGCTCGGACTGTCTTTTTTATTCTTGTGATGCAATTCGTGAAGCATGATATCATAACCATCAATGTTATTCATTAGTTTACAGGCGAGTTCTGTAATTCTTTGAAACATTTGAATACCAATTGAAAAATTTGAACCGTAAATACACCCAATATCACTTTTCTTAATTAACTCTTTAATAGCTATTAAATCTTTCTCCCAACCTGTTGTCCCAATCACAATATTTTTGTTGAGTTTTGATAATACTTCAACATTCTCCCTAACAAATTCAGAATAGCCAAAATCTATAGCAACATCAAAATCATATTTCTTTGAACTTGATATTTTTGAATCTAATTCAAAAATATCAGTAATTACTATTCCATTCCTTTTAGCAGTTTTTTCAATTTCTTTACCCATAGCACCATATCCTATCAATGCTATTTTCAGTTTAACATTTTCCATTATAAATCTTTATAATATTACAAAATATTCTTGGCAAATTAAATAAAATAATGATAAAAAAAAAGGGGATGTTAATTGCAACATCCCCTTATATAAAAATTCTAAATTATTTTTCGAATTCATTTAATGGAGTTTTAATGATAACTTGTACAGTTCTGTTATAGAACCTTCCTTCAGGCAAACTATTATCAAAAAGTGGTTCATCTTCTCCTACACCACGTTTTAACATACTACCATACTTTCCGCTTGTTTTCTTCTGAATACCAGCATGAACAGTATTTGAACGACGTTCTGAAAGTTTTGTGTTATGTTCGTACAATCCAACTACATCGGTATGCCCAATTACCTCAACATATGAACTTGGATAAACTCTTCCATATACATAATCATTCATAATTTTTGTATTGATTGGACCTGCGTCGGATTTGTCGAACGGAAACAGTATTAAACTATATCTTTCCAACGTACTATCTTTACCTTCACCAACCTTTCTGTCTTCAACTTTTACCTGCATAACAGGAATTTTTATTTCTGGAGATTTACATTCGTTTCCGTTTGTTGTAGTAATAATCAACTGAGCCATATAAGGAACATTATCAGACGGTAAAACATAATCTTCGCTATGCCAATCCCATACCTTGGAAACATCAGTTGTTCCTATATCATTCAAAACCTTCCACAAGGCATCACCACGTTTAATTTCAATTCTTCTTTTTGTAACTAAAAGGTCTTCTATTCCATTGTTCATAACATATTTCATTTTATCAGGCTGTGGAAATATAGTAGGATCTTTATCAAAAACAGGTTTCATTATTTCCCAGTTGTTACAAAGGATTTCGACTCTCCTGTTTTCCTGAATACCTAAAGAGTCTTTAACATTGGAAACCACTGCCGGTTTATCTCTGAAACTCAATTTCATTCTGTCTTCACTGATTTTCCAAACATTTTTAAAGTAGTCATAAACAACCTGGGCTCTGTTTTGAGATAAT
>CAZEHW010000091.1:0-4159 GCA_964511865.1 uncultured Hyphomicrobiales bacterium
TGAAATTAATCTTCTTGTTGATTCCAATAGTCTGATATTGAGTTTTACTTTAAACATCAAATCTGAAACAGCTGAAGATAACAAACAAATACAATTTGTTAAATTATTAAAAGTTGAAATTGTAGATGAAAAGAATCTTTTAATTGATTCATCCTCCATTGACTCCTTGATTACTGCCGGAAAGCCAATCAAGGGATATAATGTTATATATTTTGGTAAGGTTGTAATTGACAATTTCAATAGAAATGATTTTGAAAATCTTACAGCAAAATTTACATTATTGTGTGATAACTGGGATTTAACGTATTCGCAAAAACTAAATGAATTGCTTAACTCTGAAACAGAACCTGCTTTATCTATTTACCCTATTATTGAAAAAATGGATGAAAAATCAATTGATTTAGGAATCTTTGCAGTTCGAAAAAGGATTGTTGAAGAGTATATTCCAAATTCTGAAAATATTAGAATTGAAGTACTTAATAGTAAAAATAAACCTGTATATAATTCACAGGTTGATAAAAATTTTATGCAGGTAATTTTGCCTGTTGAACCTCAAAACCTTGGTGATTACTATGTTTACCAGTATTCATGGGATTATCGTAATAATAACGGAAACCGTGTACCTACAGGAGAATACATTATTCGGATGATAATCCCTGCTAAACCAAAACCATATATAACTGAAATTAAAATACCTGTTGAAACCAAATGACAGAGCAGGAAGCTATGGCAAGAGCTATCGAATTAGCTCAAAAAGGCACCGGATTAGTCAGCCCGAATCCAAGAGTTGGTGCTGTTATTCTACAAGATGGCAAAATTATCAGCGAAGGATGGCACAAAAAATTCGGCGGTCCTCATGCTGAAGTTGAGGCGATTAAAAATGCAAAAGGCATTTCCCTCGAAGGAGCTACAATTGTCGTAAACCTTGAGCCATGCTCACATTTTGGCAAAACTCCACCCTGCTGTGATTTAATCATCAAAAAGAAATTTGCAAAAGTAGTAATTGGGATGAAAGACCCAAATCCATTGGTAGTAGGAAACGGAATTAAGAAATTGAAAAAAGCAGGAATTGAAGTTATTTCAGGAATTCTTGAAGAAGAAGCAAAGTGGTTGAATCGTACATTCATTAAACATATCACAACCAGTATGCCTTATGTTGTTTTGAAAGTAGCTCAGTCAATAGATGGAAAAATCGCTACTGAAAGCGGAGAATCTCAATGGATTACTTGCGAAGAAAGCAGAAAAGAAGGACATAAATTAAGGGCAGAACTGGATGCTATTCTTGTTGGAAAGAATACAGTTAACAAAGACAATCCACAATTGATTGTCAGAAATATCAAAGGAAGAGATCCATTTCGGATAGTACTTGATACTAATTTATCCCTACCATTAATCAAAAATGTATTTATTGATGAAAACAATAACAAAACAATCGTTTGTTGCTCTAAGAATTCTGCTGATTCAGAAAAAGCGAAAAAATTATTGCATCTTGGGGTAAACATTTTTCCTGTAAAAACCGGCAGAACTGGAAAAATTGATTTGCAGGATTGTCTGCAAAAGCTATCGGAACAATTTCAGATTGCATCAATTTTAGTAGAAGGTGGAGCAGAAATACATTCATCATTCATTAGACAAAATTTAGTTGACGAAATTCATTTTTTCATTGCTCCAAAGATTATCGGAAAAGGTATTAGTGCATTTGATGGTTTAATGATAAAGAAACTCAGCGAAGCAAGAGAGTTTGAGATTAAGGAGATTAGTAGAAGTGGTGAGGATTTGAGGGTGGTTGTTTTGAGGAAATAATATAATTCTAATTTCCTTTCCCTTGCCCTTTCTCCCATAAAAGCGAAAACAATTAGGTAAATTCACTCACAAATATTATTTTTACTGTTTACATTAAAATTAATATTGAAAAAGTGTTGCTTTATGTCTGAATTTCAGTTAATATCGAGTTATAAACCTTCGGGTGACCAGCCGAAAGCAATTAATGAATTGCTCGAAGGTATTGCCCGTGGCGACAGATACCAAACACTGCTCGGTGTTACGGGTTCGGGCAAAACTTTTACTATCTCAAATATAATACAGCAAATTCAAAAACCGACATTAATTATTTCGCCAAATAAAACTCTTGCGGCACAGCTATACAGTGAGTTTAAAAGCTTTTTCCCGAGTAATGCCGTCGAATATTTTATTTCGTATTACGACTATTATCAGCCGGAAGCATATATACCAACCACTGATACTTATATCGAAAAAGATTTTGCGATTAATGATGAAATTGACAGATTGAGATTGAAAGCTACAAGTTCACTCGTTGAAGGTCGCAGAGATGTAATAATCGTAGCTTCAGTAAGCTGTATTTATAGTATCGGTAGGAAAGAAGATTTCCTTGCACACCTCTTCCCTATTAATGTCGGAATGAAGATAGGCAGACAGGAACTGCTCTACAAATTATCCGATTTATATTTCTCAAGAAATGATTTTGAATTTGCACGTGGCACTTTTCGAGTAAGGGGTGATGTCGTAGATGTCATTCCTGCTTATGAAGAACAGCTGGCTGTTCGTATTGAATTATTTGGTAACGAAATCGAAAAAATCAGTCTGATAAATTCTGTTACAGGTAAGACAGCACAATATCTTGATAATATAACAATCTTCCCTGCCAAACTTTTCGTTACATCTGAAAACCAGTTATTAAGAGCTATGACTGCCATTAAGGATGAGTTATATGACAGGTTGAAAGAATTGCAATTACAGGGAAAACTGTTGGAAGCACAAAGGTTGGAGCAAAGAACACTTTTTGATTTGGAAATGATGAAAGAAGTAGGTTATTGCTCGGGAATCGAGAATTATTCAATGCATCTGACAGGCAGAACTCCCGGAGAAAGACCTGAATGTTTGTTTGATTTCTTTCCTGAAGATTTCCTGCTTGTAATTGACGAAAGCCATGTTACGACACCACAGCTAAGAGCAATGTATAACGGTGACAGGTCGAGAAAAACGACTCTGGTTGATTGGGGTTTCCGATTGCCTTCAGCACTTGAGAACAGACCTCTGAAATTCGAAGAGACTGAGGAAATGATGAAGAATGTCATTTTCGTGAGTGCTACTCCCGGACCTTATGAACTGGAAAAATGCGAAGGTGTTGTTGTTGAACAGGTTATTCGTCCTACGGGTTTGCTTGACCCTGAAATTAGTGTCAGACCTGTTAAAAACCAGATTGATGATTTAATACATGAAATTCGGAAAAGAGCCGCTAAAAATGAACGTGTACTTGTTACAACACTTACAAAAAGAATGTCGGAAGATTTGACTGAATATCTGCAAAATCTTCAAATGAAAGTTGCATACATCCACTCGGATGTTGATGCTCTCGCCAGAGTTGAAATAATCAGGGGATTGAGATTAGGCAACCATGATGTAATTGTTGGTGTTAATTTATTGCGTGAAGGTTTGGATTTACCTGAGGTTTCACTCGTCGCAATACTTGATGCAGACAAAGAAGGATTTTTAAGAAGCGAAAGGTCACTAATGCAGGTTGCTGGAAGAACCGCAAGAAATGCTGAAGGACTTGTAATTTTCTATGCAGACAGAATTACAAATTCGATGAAAGCAGTTATCGAGGAAACCAACAGAAGAAGACAAATTCAAAAAGATTATAATACAGAACACAATATCAATCCGCAAACAGTTTACAAATCTCTCGAAGAAATTTTAAGTTCTACATCCGTAGCAGATATACAAGCTCACAAGGTATTTAAATATGAAGAAGCTGAAAAACACAAAATGCAAAAAGCGGCTGAACCACTTTACGGCTATTTGACTGACGAACAAAGAGGAGAACTTGTCGAGCAAATGTTTGCTGAAATGAAAAATGCAGCCCGTGAACTTGACTTTGAAAAAGCTGCAGAACTCCGAGA
Source organism: uncultured Hyphomicrobiales bacterium (assembly GCA_964511865.1). GTDB lineage: Bacteria > Bacteroidota > Ignavibacteria > Kapaibacteriales > UBA2268 > ChocPot-Mid. The sequence goes on from CAZEHW010000091.1 coordinate 3,921, forward strand.
TGAAATTCAAAAACTACAAGCAATGGAAAGCAAAGTGAAGAAGAGAAGGAAAACTAACAAATAGAATACAAAATTAGCAAATCCCTTTGATTTAAATATTTATTCCGTAAGTTTGTTATAATAAACAAATAATTAACGGAATTTGGTTTTTCATTGAGTTGCTTATGAGACCTGTTCATGCTTTTTTGTTTCTAAAATTTGAATTCAACAAATCTCTTTCAATTAAAATAAGAAAGAGA
>CAZEHW010000091.1:4169-12365 GCA_964511865.1 uncultured Hyphomicrobiales bacterium
ACCGGCTTCCTGGTTTATGTTCCGTTAGCGATGAAATAAGAAAGAGAAAAATATCAATTTGCATATTACTCTTTTCCGCTTTTATAATCAATCAATCATTTGTCAAAGCTCAGACTTCAGAGTTTCAGTGCGGAACAACTGCATATATGCAACTTCAAAAAAATGGAAATCCTGATTTAGAATCAGTAATCCAAAAACAAAAAAGTTTAATGAAAAAGTGGATAAATGAAAATTATATCTCAGACTCAATGCAAATAATCACTATACCGGTTGTTGTGCATATTGTTTACAATAAAGATGAACAGAATCTCCCTGATATTAGAGTCTTTGAACAGATTGATATGCTTAACAGAGATTATACAGGATTAAATCCACATTCGATGTGGGCATTTCCTGATTCGTTAAAAGCAAATACCGGAATACAGTTCTGCCTTGCCCAAAGAACCCCAGATGGGTTTCCAACAAACGGAATAGAAAGAAGATATACTGATGTTGAAGCATTCATTTTGGCTGACTCAATGAAATTTTATCGTCTTGGTGGATTGGGTGTTTGGGACCAAAACAAATATTTGAATATCTGGACTTGTAATGTTAGAACAGTTAATGGCTATGCTAAATATCCATATATTCTTGATTCAAGTTTCGGAGTTGTGATTAACTATCAATGTTTTGGTTCAACCGGAGCATTTGGAAATAGAAATAATGGAGGAACTGCTTCACATGAAATAGGACATTGTTTCAATTTGCTCCATATCTGGGGTGACGATTATGGCCTCTGTTGGGGTTCGGATGATTGTGGCGATACTCCAAATCAGTCGAATTATACTCCTTATAAAAACCTATCTGGAGTTGTTACAGATTCTTGCTCTCCTGAAGACCCGGAATTATGTATATGAACTTCATGGATTACTCATATGATAGTGTATATGCAAATTTCACACCGGACCAGACAGCAAGAATGTGAGGATGTTTTGATGCAGATATAGGTCCTTTAAATTCACTTCTCAGTTCAGATGCATGTACAGAACTTACTGAAGTAGAATTTATGAAGACTGTTTTGGAAAACATTAAAGTATTTCCAAATCCAGCTTCTGATTTCATCGGAATTTCAGGTGTAAATAAAGAAATAAAGATATTTGAGATGATGGGAAGAGAAGATTGGAAAGGTATAGTAAATGATGGAATGAGAGTTGATGTTTCCTGTTTAAGCACAGGTATATATTTTTTAGTTTCATCAGAAAAATCACAATCGGCAAATTTCTTAATTCTGAAATAAATAATTTTTGTAAAATAAAATAGTGGAGGATAACATGAAATCTTTTTTAGCATTTATTATGTTGGTCTTATCTTTTTCTTCTGTAATCAAAGCACAGGCAATTTGGGATATTGCAGGCACTGGATTACCTTATGGTACAGTAAGGGAAATATCAATCAATGGAAATGATATTTATGCTGCAACATATCAGGGTGTATACAAATCAACTGATAATGGGTCAAATTGGACAAAAAAAAGTAATGGTATAACTAATGATACAATCAAGTGCTTTGCCTTTAATGGCAACAAGGTTTTTGCAGGCACTTGGGTAGGTGTATTTATGTCAACCAATAATGGTGATACATGGATTCTAAAAAATTCAGGGTTAAATGGAAAAATTTTTTCAATGACTAACATTGGTTCTAACATCTTTGCACTTGTGTACAATTATTTAGATAGTCTTTCAACCGGAGTTTATCTTTCTACTGATGATGGAGATAATTGGACCAAGAAGAGTCAAGGTATGACATCTGATTTTCCCGGGGATATTATTGCTAAGGATAACAATCTTTTTCTTTGCACCGGAGATGGTATGTTCTTATCAACTGATATGGGCGAAAACTGGATTGAAAAAAACAATGGGTTAACAATAAAAGATGTTAGGTCTATTGCAATTAATGAGGATAAAATTTTCATAGGGCTCCAAGCCGGCGGAGTGTGTTTATCAACAGACGACGGTGAATTGTGGGTTAAAAAAAGTAATGGATTGCAGATGCAATCACTTTGGGGGTATGCATTAGCATCATACCAAAACACTATTTTCTTAGGAACACTTGGAAGAGGATTTTTCATAAGCAGTGATTTTGGAGAAAATTGGATTTTGACGAACGCCGGGCTTGGTGGAAATGCAATTGGCACTATTGCAATCAACGATAATTATGTTTATGCAGGAACAGATATGGGTGCTTTCAGGATACCCGTTTCAGAAGTAATTGTTGATGTTCCTGAAAATAATGCTGAGAGTCATTTCTCGATATACCCCAATCCTGCTTCTGACTTCATCTTAATATCGGGTATAAATGATAATATTAAAATATTTGATGTTATGGGTAGAGAAGTTTGGAGTGGAAAAATTAATGATGGAAACAGAATTGATGTTTCTGGATTTTCTGAAGGCGTATATTATATTATTTCTAATAAAAATCAAGTATCAAAGAATTTTATGATTTTAAGATAAATGTCTGAACCATTGATTAAACTGATTAATATGATTGTAATGATTTTTTTTCGTGAACCGTGAACCGAGAGCCGTGAACCGAAAGGCAGTTACACAGAATTACTCAGAGAATTCACAAAGATCCACAGAGTTTTTAGGAAATTGAGTCTAGAACAGTAGGACTAAAGAACTATAACACTAAAGAATAAACTGTTAAGACAAGTCTGAGACTCGTCTCTACTCATAGCGGAGGGCATCTATCGGGTCAAGCTTGGAAGCTTTCCAAGCAGGATAAGCACCAAAGATAACACCAATTAATGTGCATACTGCCAAGCTGATTATAATTTGACTAAAAGGAATAGCCAGTTCAAGTCCCATAGCTGTTCCGAAGTAAGCAGATACTAACATTCCTAATGCAATTCCAAATAAGCCACCAAGCAAACACAAAGTAATAGCTTCAATAATGAATTGCCAAAGAATCCAACTACGTTTTGCACCAACTGCTTTACGGACTCCTATTTCTCTGGTTCTTTCTTTAACGGTAACGAGCATGATATTCATTATTCCAATTCCTGCTGCAATGAGTGAAAAAGCACCAACTATACTACCAAATATGGTAAGAAAACCGGTAAACCCGGCAAACTGGTCACCAATTGATTCATTAGTTTCGATTTCAAAATCATTTTCTTCCCATGGCTTCACATTCCTGATACTACGCATCAGACCTATCGCCTCATCGAAAGCATAATACATAGATTGTTTGTCGAATGCTTTAACTGACATGGTTAAATCTTCCTCCCAAAAGTTCGCATAGTATTTTAAAAACATAGGAAGAGGTATAACAGCCCAGTTATCCTGACTGACTCCCATTATGGCACCTTTGGGCTTGATAACTCCTATGACAGTAAATACCATGTTTTTAATTTTTACTTTTTGCCCAACCGGATTAATATGTGGAAATACTTTGACCACAACGTCATTTCCTAAGACTACGACATTTCTGTTATATTCAATATCTTCAATACTTAATGGTCTGCCGATAGAAACATCACGAGCTGAAGTTTCAAAGAAATTCTCATCTGTTCCAAAAAGATTAACATCGGGGTCAGATTCATAAATTCCTGATTTGACAACATTAGTTCCGGAGACTGAAAAAGAAGAAACCAGCTTAACATCAGTCATCTGTTTTTTGAATTTTACGTATTGAGAGTAAGTGATAGGTTTTCTTTTTCGGTATTTCATCCAATCATGTCCACCCATCTGAATAGCCGGCATTCTCCTGATTTGAAATGTTGTTGCCCCTGCTTTCTGGATTTCTCCCAATACAGCATTATCAATTGATGAAACAAGACCACCGGCTGTTATTATTGCAAAAACACCAATAGCTATACTCAACAAAGTCAAAGATGCCCTTAACTTGTTCATTCGCACTGAATCCAATGCCTGCAATATGCTATCACCAATATTCATTTTTATCTTTATATTTTAGACACAAAATATTATGTACCTACTAAACCATATCAATTAATTAAACTTATCAACTTATCAAACTTAACAAACCGTTGAGACAAGTCTGAGACTTGTCTCTACTCATACCTCAAGGCATCTACCGGATTCAAATTAGCCGCTCTTATTGCCGGAATCAAGCCAGCTAACATACCCACAAAAATTGAAACAACGGAAGCTATCAATAAAAGTTCCAACGGTAAGTATGGTTTCAAAAAAGCCATACCCTCCCATATTGTCGGAATGTATGTAGCAGCTAAAAATACCAAGATTGAACATCCAATTAAAGATATTATCGCACCAACAAAACAAAGAGTAGATGCTTCTACTAAAAATTGGAGCAGAATTGACCTTTTTCTTGCTCCTATTGCCTTCCTGATTCCGATTTCTTTTGTCCGCTCCGTAACAGAAACAAACATAATATTCATTATGCCAATGATACCAACTAAAAATGATAAAACAGTAATGCCAATACCTACACCCCAAACATAAAGACGAATTTTTGCGACCTGGTCTTCAAATGCTTTTACGCTGTTTATCGAAAAATCATCATCTTCGTAAGGACCTATGTTCCTGATTTCTCTCATTAATCCCCTTGTTTCTGCAGATACTTCCTCTAATGTTTCCTCAGAGCCGGCTTTAATGTTAATAGAAAAGGACCTGTCAAACTTTCCATAAGTTCCAATAAATCTTTTTAAAGGTATATAAGCACGATTATCAATAAAATCAAGTAAAAGTGTCCCCTGCTTTTTGATAACACCCACTACTCTGTATTTGTGACCATCAATTTTAATAATCTTATCTAAAGAGTTAGATTCTCCAAACATTGATTTATAGACTCCATGCCCTAAAACGACAACATTGGGTCCAAGTTCGTCATCAAACAGCGAAAAGTGTCTTCCCATTAAAATGGCTCCACCCGACGTCAAACCGTGCTGACTTGTGGTTCCCATTATTTGAATACTTTCATAAGACTTGTTTCCGTATTTGATTGTTCCACCCATCCAATTCACTGCAGACGGAAAAGCAACTTCAGCGGACTTTATTTTATCTGTAAATTCATTAACCTGTTCCAAGGTAATAGATTTTCTTTGGCGGATTTCATCCCAGTTTTTACCTCCAGCCCAATCCCATTTGTCAACATAGAGCATATCTGTTCCAAGTATGTTAAAGGTATCCATCATTGCACTATCCAAACCACCAAGAACCCATCCCATTAAAATTACAATTGAAATACCCACTACAACACCAAGCGAAGCAAGGAAAGACCTCGTCTTGTTAGCCCTCATCGCATCGAAAGATATGCGGATTGTTTCTATTATTTCAACAAACTTCAATTCTAAATTCTTTCCTCACTCTCAATCAAACCATCTCTCAATCGAATAATACGCTTTGTCTTTCTCGCTATCTCTTCTTCATGAGTAACTATAATAATTGTATTCCCTTTTAGCCATAAGTCATGGAACAGGTTCATTATCTCAATACCGGTTTTTGTATCGAGATTTCCGGTTGGTTCATCGGCTAAAATTATTGATGGTGTAGTAACTAAAGCACGGGCAATAGCTACTCTTTGTCTTTGACCTCCTGAAAGTTCATTTGGTTTGTGCCCGATTCTGTCTCCCAAACCAACATCAATCAATGTTTTTTCTGCTATTTCTTGCCTCACTGCCGAATTCACACCGGCATAAACCAATGGCAGTTCCACATTTTTTAAAGCAGATGCTCTCGCCAGTAAATTGAATGTCTGAAACACAAAGCCAATTTCTTTATTTCTTATTTCTGCTAGTTCATTGTCATTCATATCGCTGACGTCCAATCCTTTGAAATTATACTTACCTTTGGTTGGAGTATCAAGACACCCAAGAATATTCATTAGAGTTGATTTTCCTGAACCGGAAGGTCCCATAATAGCAAGGTAATCATTCTTAACAATCTCAACTGAAATATCTCTTAAAGCATAAACTAATTCCTGACCCATTTTATAGATTTTGGCAATATGTTCTATTTCAATTATCTTCGAGTTATTTTCCATTCTTCATTTTTACATTTTACATTCTACATTTTACATTTTACATTTTACATTACTTTCTTTTCTTTTTCGATTTAACTGTATCAATTTTTATAATTGACCCGTCTTCAAGTTCCTTGCTGACTGCCATGAAGCTACCACTTATAACTTCCTGACCTATTTTCAAACCTTTTGTAATTTCTATATATCCGTTATCGCTTATACCCGTTTCAACTTCGATTTTTTTTGCTTTTTTACCGGATTTTACAAATACAACCGATTGCGGTTTCTTGGAAACTTTCTTTTCTTCTTCTTCCTTTTTCTCTTCACCCTCTACCTTTTTTCTTTCTTCTATTTTCTCTTTTCTATTTTCTGTAGCCGCTCTTACAGTAACAGCTTGCAATGGAACCGCAATAATATTTTGTTTTGTCTCAGTTTCAATTTCGACACTGCAACTCATACCCGGACGTAGTTTTCCTTCTGTTTCAATTAATCTTATTTTAACTTTAAAGTTGGTTACTTGATCTTGAGAACCCAATTGGTTAGTCAAGGCAGAATGTCCAATTTCAATGACAACTCCATTGAAAATCCTATCAGGGAAAGCATCTATTTCTACCCTTGACGTATCACCAATATGAACCATAGTAATATCATTTTCATCAACTTCAACTTCAGCATTTATTACAGACAAATCCGATACAATCATCATATCAGTACCAGCCATCATCTCAGTACCCAGTACTTTTTCTCCCTTTTCTATATTGAGTTTGGTAACAATACCGGCAATAGGTGAATATATAATTGTTCTATCAGCACTTCTTTGAACTTGTTTATAGCTGGCAACAGTCTGTTCATGCCTCGAAAGTGCCGCTTTATAACCTGAAACTGCCTGGTCATAAGCAGTTTTAGTTCTCTCGAATTCTTCTTTTGATGAAAATTCTTTCTCATAAAGTTCAGTAATTCTTTGCAAGGATTGTTTTGCACGGTTCATCTCTGCTTGTCTGATTTCAATATCCATCTTCGAAGCATCCACTGAAGCTTTGTACTGTTCCAGTTGAGTTTCAATAATATCAGGTTTGATTTTTACCAGCATTTGGTTGGTTTTCACAGTATCTCCTTCCCTGACACCAAGAAAAATAACCTCTCCACTTGTTTGCGATGATACCTTAACTTCAGTTTCCGGCTGGATTTTCCCAATTGCTGTAACTTGCTGAGTAATTGTCCTTGTCCCAACCTTTACAATTGTTACTTTAATTTCAACTTCATTGTTTTTCATTGATAATGCGACTATTGCAACTATCGTAACCAATATAATTATCAATAAGATAATCAACTTTTTCTTAGACTTTTTCTTTGCCATTATTTCAACCTTTATTCAAACTCATTAACATATTAAACTTATTAAACTTATAAACTATTAACCATGTTTATCCAATTAACACAAATAACTCTCAACTCACAACTCTAAACTCTTTAAACTGAAATTACATCACTATTTCGATAAACTGCTGTTCTTGCTAAAGAATCATGAAATGCCTGTCTTTTTGGTGATAAAACAAAAAAGAATCCGACAATTATTACCAAACCAAGAATTGATGACAAGGTTTCAAGAAATTTTAAAGCACCAAAAAAAGCAATTAAGGACAATATAGTATCGGAGTGCTTATAAATGAATCTCAATGCTAATTTTTCATAACCTGCTTCTTTTCTGTCTTCACCGGCAATTTTTAATCTTAAAATTATTTTTCCAAGGGAAGCGGCTAAAACAATTTCGAGAGAATAGTACATAAAAAAGACAATGAAAACATAAGGCATTATTGCATTAGAAAAATCTTCAATCAAGTATGGCTTTGAAAGTAAATCCTCAAAAACGTATTGATATTCCTGAATTATTCCCGATGCAAAAAGTACAATCGTGAAAATTATTCCAAAAAATAAATAATCAAGAAGCGAAGCACCCAATCTTATTCCAAACCCTGCCCGCCAAGCAAATTCATCATGTTGCATATTATCATATATCAATACATTCTGCTGTGCCTGTTCCTCTATTGGCATTTTTGCAAAACATTCTTTACATATTTTTTCAGTTGCAAAGTAATAGTATGATGGATAATCATTACCACATTTTTCACATTTCATTTTTTACTCCTCCAACATTTTTTATAATAATATTTAAAATCACCTTAACAACTGATTAAACTCATTTAGTTA
>CAZEHW010000092.1:0-12271 GCA_964511865.1 uncultured Hyphomicrobiales bacterium
ACGTCCAGCCGCACAGCGGAAGTCAGGCAAATATGGCAGTTTATTTTACATACCTAAAACCCGGAGATACAGTTCTTGGATTATCACTTGCTCACGGGGGTCATTTGACTCATGGTTCAGCAGTGAACTTTTCGGGAAAATTATTCAATTTTATTCCTTATGAACTGAGTAAGGAAACCGGCAGGATTGATTTTAACATGGTTGAAGAATTGGCACTAAAGCATAAACCAAAAATGATAACAGTCGGTGCATCTGCTTACCCTCGTGATATTGATTTTAAAACATTCAGAGAAATTGCTGACAAAGTTGGTGCTTTTGTTTTTGCAGATATTGCACATCCTGCAGGTCTAATCGCAAAAGGACATTTAACAAATCCATTACCCCATGTTCACGTGGTTGCTTCAACAACACACAAAACACTTCGCGGACCAAGGGGAGGAATTATACTACTTGGTAAAGATGAGCAAAATCCATTCGGTGTAGTTGCTCCAAAATCAGGACGTGTTAAAAATATGAGCGAATTACTTGATTCTTGGGTTATGCCCGGTATCCAAGGTGGACCTCTTATGCACGTCATCGCCGCAAAAGCAGTTGCATTCGGTGAAGCCCTGACAGATGGATTTAATGAATATATAATTCAGGTAATGAAGAATGCAAAGGCACTTGCAACAGCATTGACAGATAAAGAATATAACCTTGTCAGCGGAGGAACAGATAATCATTTGATGTTGATTGACTTAACGAATAAAAATTTGTCAGGCAAGGATGCTGAAATAGCATTGGATAAAGCAGGAATTACATGCAATAAAAATGCAGTTCCTTATGACACAAAGCCACCTTTAGTTACTTCCGGCATACGTCTTGGAACTCCTGCAATGACATCCAGAAACATGAAAGAAGCAGATATGAGACAAATTGCAGAGTTTATTGATAAAATTGTTACGAATTATCAAAATGACAATGTCATAGCTGAGGTCAGGCAAGACGTTGAGGAGTTTACTTCTAAATTTCCTCTTTATCCTGAACTAAAATAAAAATTTCATTTATAGGGATTCAAAAATTGAATCCCTATAAATTTAAATCCCAAAGTTTATCACAAGTTTTTCTATAATTTTAGTAAAAATTCTCTGCATATTAATCAGGAATACATAATTTTTCTTAATTTTGCAGATTGTTTGTAAACATTTTAAAATAATAAAATAGGAGTTTTTTTATATGGCACAACCCTTACACATTACTGAGAGTACTTATCAATCGGAAGTATTAGACTCAAACATACCGGTAGTTATTGATTTTTGGGCGACATGGTGTGGACCATGCAAGATGATAGCCCCCATTATTGACGAAATGGCAAGTGAATTTGAAGGAAAAGCAAAAATATGCAAAGTTGATGTTGATAATAATCAGAGTATAGCTGTTCAATTAGGAATCAGGTCAATTCCAACAGTTATGATATTCAAAGAAGGCAAAGTGGTTGATACAATAGTAGGTGCAGTTCCAAAAGCACAGATTATTGACCGTTTGAACGAACATCTTTGATTAGGTAATTAGGGGTTTAGACAATTAGACTATTAGGCATTTAGGGGTTTAGACTATTAGGCATTTAGGCATTTAGGAGTTTAGACTATTAGGAAAATAGGCATTTAGGAGTTAGACTATTAGGAAATCAGATAGTTAGGTATTTAGGATTTAAGATAGTTAGAATGTGCATGGGGATTGCTTCTCTGCACTCGCCATTACGTATATTAGTAAATAATTTTTGAAAATAAATTTAAAAGGTGCGATTATGTGTTCTATGATTATTGATGTTTTCGGAAGGGAAATACTTGATTCCCGTGGAAATCCTACAGTGGAAGTTGAGGTAATGCTCGAAGATGGTACAACAGGTTTAGCCGCTGTTCCTTCAGGTGCAAGCACAGGTGAAAACGAAGCATGGGAACTTCGTGATGGTGATAAAAAGCGTTATATGGGCAATGGTGTTACAAAAGCTGTAAACAATGTTAACGATGCTATTGCAGATGCAATAATTGGACTGGATGCAACCGAACAAATCCAAATTGATTCAATTCTTTGTGAACTTGACGGAACTGCAAATAAATCAAAATTAGGCGCTAATGCAATTTTAGGAACTTCGCTTGCAGTTGCAAAAGCAGCTGCAGAATTTTACGGTTTACCTCTTTACCGATATATCGGTGGTGTTCACGCACACGTTTTACCTGCTCCAATGATGAATATTCTAAATGGCGGAAAGCATGCCGACAACAATGTAGATATTCAGGAATTTATGATTATACCAAATGGTGCGTCATCTTTCAAGGAAGCATTGAGAATGGGAGCTGAAATTTTTCATAACCTTAAAAAAGTATTAAAAGATAAAGGTTATAATACTGCTGTTGGCGACGAAGGCGGTTTTGCTCCATCATTAAAATCAAACGAAGAAGCGTTTGATGTTATACTTGAAGCTATTAAAAAAGCAGGTTACAAACCTATTAAAGATGTATTGCTTGGTATTGATACTGCTGCAAGTGAAATGTATGAAAAGGGAAAATACAAAATGTTCAAATCCAGCGGTAAATACAAAACATCTGCTGAGATGATAAAATGGTACGTTGATTTGTGCAAAAAATATCCAATTGCTTCAATAGAAGACGGCTTGGGAGAAAACGACTGGGCTGGTTGGGCAAAACTAACGGAAGCTCTTGGCAATAAAATTCAACTAGTCGGTGATGATAACTTCGTTACAAATCCTAAGTTTCTTGCCAGAGGAATTAAAGAAAAAGTTGGAAATTCAATTTTAATAAAAGTAAACCAAATCGGAACATTAACAGAAACACTCGATACTATTAAAATGGCTCACAGAAATGGTTATACAACAGTAATTTCTCATCGCTCAGGTGAAACTGAAGATACAACCATTGCAGACTTGGCAGTAGCTGTTAATGCAGGTCAAATTAAGACCGGTTCCCTTTGCAGGACTGACCGCATTGCTAAGTATAATCAGTTGCTGAGAATTGAGGAAGTTTTGGAAACCGATGCAGTATACGGTGGTGCAGAAGCTTTCGGGTTTTATAGTAGGTAATTAGGGGTTTAGACTTTTAGGCATTTAGGCATCTTTGTTATAAGGTATAGGAAATTTATTAATAAAAATAATAATAATCAATATTAGGGATTGAGTATGATATCTTTTGGAACAGACGGATGGAGGGGCTATATAGCCCGTGACTTTACATTTGAAAATCTGCAGTTGGTTGCTTTGGCAACAGCAAGCTATTTGAAAAAAGTTGCAGGTAAAAAACCAAGAGTTGTAATTGGTTACGATACCAGATTTTTATCAAAGGAATTTGCAATGGAAACTGCAAAAATTTTAGCATGGAAAGATGTTTATGTCCAATTGACTAATGGGGTTTCCTCCACACCACAGGTTTCCTACCATACTAAGCAAAAAGGTGCTGATCTGGGAATTGTCATTACAGCAAGTCATAATCCTCCGGCTTACAATGGATATAAGCTAAAAGCAAAATTTGGCGGTCCTGCTACTCCCGAACAGATATCACAAGTTGAAACAGAATTGAAGAAAATATTTAAAAGACCGCCTCAAATCAAATGTCTTGAATTCGAGGACTATCTTAAATTGCAAAAAATTTCTTATTTCGAACCAAAGGAATCATACTTCAGACACATTAAGAAAAAAATCAATATAGATGCAATTCGAAAAGCAAAGTTTAAAATTTTGTACGACCCAATGTATGGTGCCGGTATCGGCTTGATGAAAGAGCTACTACATGATTCCGATGAATTGCACAATGATTTTAATCCTTCTTTCGGGAATCTCGGCCATCCTGAACCTATAGCAGAAAATCTGAAAGAACTTATCCAGAATGTCAGAAGATATAATTATGATATTGGTATTGCTTCCGACGGCGATGCAGACAGATTGGGAGCAGTTGACCAGCATGGGAATTTTGTTGATTCTCACAAAATATTTATGATACTACTGAAGTATCTTTATGAGGTTAGAAAGAAAAGGGGAGCAGTTGTCAAAACAGTTTCCTTGACTTCTATGGTTGATAAATTCTGTGCAAAACACAAAATTCAACTATTTGAAACTCCTGTTGGTTTCAAACATACTGCTAAAATAATGAGTGAGCAAAATGTGCTTATAGGCGGTGAAGAGTCCGGTGGTCTTGGAACCATGCTTCATATTCCCGAACGTGACGGTATATTCAATGCATTGCTTTTGATTGAAGTAATGGCTATTCGAGGTAAATCGCTAAAACAGCTTTGCGACGAACTCGACGAGGAATTCGGAATTCATAAATTTCTAAGAAGAGACGTAAAAGTTACTCCGGCTTTGAAAGAGCAAATTCTGAAAGCATGCAAGAAAAAACCGGTTAAAATTGGCAAGTTTGATGTACTGAGTTTAAATGATAAGGATGGTTTTAAGTTCATTGTTGAGGATGGCTGGCTATTAATCAGAGCTTCAGGGACTGAGCCATTGTTAAGATTTTACTCTGAAGGAAAAACATTGAGCATGGTCAATGAGCTTTTAGATGAAGGAATGAAGCTGAAGTAGTCTTTCCAGTAGAAAGTTTAAAAGTAGAAAGTTTATAAAGTTTAAAAGTAGAAAGTTTATAAAGTTTGTAAAGTTTAAAGTTTGATAGTATAAAGTTTATAAATGAGCAGAACATGTGAGATCGTCTGTTTTTAAAATAATTTTTTATAATTTTCGGTCTTTACATAAAATTTTTAATTAGTTAAGATAGATGATGTCCAAAATTATTAGGTTTATATCATCATATACTATCGTTGCATGGGTTTCAATTTCCTTAGTATTTTCATTTGAAGGAAATATTAAGTGGATTAAAACAGGAAATGCATATAATATTTTGTGTGTAAGCAAGAGTAAAGACGGTCAGGAACTTATCAGCATTGATGAAGCCGGTTATTGGAAATTTTGGGACTATACACAGAAAAATTTTGATAGTGTTAGTAAAAAAGATAAAATCCATAAAATAATTTACAGAGATCAGGATGAAAATTATTTAGCTGTACAAACATCAGGAGGGATTGCATTATACAGCCATGAACATACATTTCTTCAACAATTCAATTTTGGTAAATCATTTCAAAACTATTATCTATCTCCGACTAAAGATACTGTTGTCATATCAAAACATTATATATCAGGTGATGAAGGTCCCGAACCCGATCCTCATATTAATAATGACATTTTATTGTGTAATTTTATTAATAAAGAACAGAAAAACTTATATCATGTAAAATATAGGCCTGAACAAGGCCATACTTATAATTTCCCTATCATTTCACCTGACGGTAAAACTGTTGTTGCAGTGAATGATTCAGGTTCCATAGATTTTATTGATTTGGATACAAATATTTGGATAAAGAAAATTTTTGGATATTTTATTTCAATTTATTTCTCAAATGATGGCAAATATTTATTTGCTTCTTCAAAGGATTCTTCAATCAAAGTTTATAATTGGGAAACAGGAGATTTACTAAAAGAGATCAGAAATTTTGAAAGTAATGTAAATTTCTATCAACATTCAATTGAACGTAATATTTATTTTACAATTGAAATTAAAAGTGATACTTCAAAACTGAAATTTTGGGACTTCAATGATTTTTCAATCATCGACTCATTGATTTATAATAATAAGCAAGTTAAAAATTTTACCTTCAATGATTCACTGACTACAATGCTTTACTCAACATCTGAAGGACATATTGTTGAGATGAATTTAATCACACATAATAATGATACTTTAATAAAAAACGAATCATTATTGTTTAACGATTTAGCTTTTCAAAAAGATAAATACTTCTCAGTCAGCAATAATGGTTCAATAAAAGTTTGGGATCCAAAGAACGGAAATTTTATTAAAGAAATACCTAACCGACTTGGGTATATAAACAAAATTCGCTTATCTCATGACAATACAAAATTATTAACTTTAAATCGTGACAATCTAATACAGAAATGGGATATTGAATCCGGTGAGGAGGAATTAGTAATAGCTACTCATCTTGACGGTATTTTAGGATTATCATTTTCACCGGATGGTAAATATTTTGCATCAGGAAGCAGAGATTTTACAATAAAAATATGGGATTCGAAAAGTGGGAATTATATAAAGACTTTCTCTGATAATTATTGCCATAAATTAAACTATACTTATGATAGTAAAGGGATTGTTTTACTTAAAGGATCTATATTTAAATTGCTAAATGCAGAAAATGGCTCAATGATTATGCAGTTCGAATTTAAACCCAAAACACCAATATATGAATGGTATGCTTACGATTTTGCATTATCCCCAGACAGTATTCATGCCGCTGTAACTTTAGGTGACAAAACTATTAAAATAATTAATTTAAAAGAAAAAATAATTGAAAAAACTCTCATTGAATTGCCTTATTACTTAACTAATATTGATTATTCAACAGATGGGAAATGGGTGGCTGTTAATTGTTATGATAGCGATTTTAATTTATATATTTATATTATTGATGCTGAATCGGGTAACATCATGAAATATACAGCAGGAATCAAAAATAACAGAAAAAAAATTGGAGATATTTGCTTTTCAAAAAATAATAAATTTATTTTGTTCCAAAGAAATCCTGCAATCGGGAAACTTGACATTGAAACAGGATCAATTACATTTATACACGGTTACAGTTCGGGAGATGAAGGTGGTCGCAATAATATTTATAGAACTTTTAATAATAATTATATTGTTTGTGCAGTTAAAGAGTATATTTTCTTACTTGATCCAGAAAGTCTAGAATTAGAAAAAATATTGAAAAATAACTTTGGAGGTTATCCCTATATTACTGCATGTTCGATTGATGAAAATGGTGAATATTTAGCTTTAGGTGCACAATGGAGTGAAGAGCATGACCCTTATCCAAATATTTTGTTATATCATCTGCCTGATACTACTTATCGTGATATTTCAGGACCACTTTCAGATGTTAATGACATAGGATTTTCCCCCAATGATAGTAATTTTTCAATTTGCGATCAGCATAATGTAACTATGCGATCATCGGTTAATGGCAATCCTGTGGATGTTGCCAGTGATGAAAAGTGGTTTGATTCATTTTGTTATAGTAATAATAATAAGTATTGGGCTTATTCTTTTCATTGGGGAGGTGATAATTATTTATTTCGGAAAGAGATTGAGAAGAACCTTGGATTAACAAAAACTATTCAATTATCGAAACATAATTATTGGGGGGAAAATTTAAAGTTTTCACCAGAGGATATATACTTATTACAGACATACAGATCTCCTCATATTTTAAGATTATTCGATGCGAATAATGGGGATTTGATCAATGATTTTATTGGACATTCAGATTTTGTTCATTCTGTATTTTTTACAAAAGACAGCAAAGTAATTGTATCAGGTAGTAATGACGCAACGATTCGGTTCTGGAATGTTAAAGAAGGAAAAGAAATATGTAAAATTCAATTCCCAATACCTTATACTAAGGTTCAGCTTTCTGACGATGATAAATATTTATTAGCCGGTACTTATGATGGTTCTGTTATTATGTATGATGTTACTGAGGAAATCTCCAAGACACTTGCCGCAACGGATATACCTGAACAGAATAATGAATTTGATTTTGAATGTTTTCCAAATCCTTTTTCGGATTTTACTAATATTATTTTTAACTTAAAGAACCCTGATAATGTTAAAATTTCGATTTATAATTCTATCGGGCAAATCGTTAAAGAAATAACAAATAAATTTCTTTCAGAAGGCCATCATAGAGAAACCTTTAAATCTGAAAATCTGCCATCAGGTGTTTATTATGTTAAACTTACAATAGGGGATATTGTTAAAACATTTCCAATAATTTTATTTAGATAATGAGATTACGATTTTACGGACAACAATATTGATTGAATTTAATGATTTAAAAATCTAACCATTATCTAAACCAATTGATTCACCAGATTAAATGATTTGAATGATAAGAATTCAAATTCATCATTAAAATCAGCTTAATCAGCGGTTCGGACATTCTCAATACACGCCCAAATCCTCACCACAAATTACTTTGCCTTTGTAGTTCTGTTTTACTTCGTTTACCATTACTTCCGGTTTTGCTCCCCATGATAGAATGTGATACATAACGACCATTTTTGGTTTTACGGTATTGCACAAATCGGCAAGTTCGTTTGTCGAAGTATGTGCTGTTTTGTGATACTTTTGCCATTCGGGTTTTCTTGTCAGGTAGCCGATGTAAGAATATGCTTCGTGAACGAGCAAATCACAACCCATGCTTGCCGCAATTATGCCTTCGCAAGGCATGCAATCTCCTGAAATCGTTATTACCCTGTCTGAAGTTACAAACTGAAAAGCATACGCTTCTGCCCAACCGGCATGTTTCACTTTGTAAGCATAGACATTGACATTTGAATCCTGATAAACAAGACCTTCCTTGTATTCCGTTACGTTTACCTTATAACCGGTTTTGTTCGACGGCTCCAAGCCGTTAAGCCGGTTGGCAATATCTTCAGAATATGCTTCGAGCAAGTTGGATGTCATTTTTGCAGTACCTTTCGGTCCCCAAACCTTAAGCGGTTTTTCCCTGCCGAGTACCCAGGGGGATAAAATCAAATCAGGAAAACCTGCCGTATGGTCGCTGTGAAGATGCGTGATAAACAGTTTATCGAGATTTTTAACTGCAAGTTCTTTGATGCCTTTTTTGAATGCTTTTGATGCCCTTCGGACAATACCGGGACCGCAATCAACGAGATATGCCTGACCTCCAGTGATTATTGCAACAGCGGGACCTGAGCGTTCAGGATCTGCATTGGGAGTCCCCGTCCCCAGCAAAACGACACGTGTCTTATGTTCTTTCTCGTCTGCCTTCTGCTGTCTGCCGTCTCCCTTTCTCTCAAAATCTTCTTTGGAGCATGAGAATAAAACTAATGCTGTCAATAAAATTAAAACAATTGTTTTCATAATAATCCCGTCTATATTGTTTAAAAGAAAAATTATTACTAAATGACAAAGAATTTTTTATAAATATAAGCATTAATTATATTCATGAGCAAAAAAAATATAATGAAATTGAAATATGGGCTGATTTTTTTATTAGCTATTTTTACAATTTCATGTGCAGATGACTGCAAATTTAATTCAATTGTAACCGATACATTACCTGACGGAACTAACGGAACAGAATATTATTATAAGTTAGAACTTGATATGAGCTGTTCTGCCCCATTCAGAAGTTTTGAAATAACAGACGGCGACATTCCAAAAGGCATGACTTTGGAAACAAGCGGCGAATTAATGGGGGCACCAACAGAAGCAGGGACCTTTACTTTTAAAATCAAAGCACGGGTTTGCTTTGGTTCAAGTGCATACGGCTACATTGACTGTACTGACAAAACAAAAGAATTTTCACTAAAAATTAATTGATTATTTCTTATATGAGTCGCATAGGTTTGAAAGTAAAAAGTTAGAAAGTATAAAGTTTGAAAGTTTAAAAGTCATTTATTCTTTGTAGCCTTCTAATATTTCGATAAAGTTTTGTAACCAGATATAAGGATAGCCGGCTTGACCGATAATTACTGAATCGATTGTCAAAAATACTTCGGGAGTTGTACTCGTGTTATACTTTTTGTATTCACCGCTTGGTTCACTTCCGCTTTCGTCCAAAGCGAACAGCCGGATTCGATTTTCGGGAATTTGAGTTAATTCAAAAATCTTAAATAATTTCGGCAGATTTTCCTCGCATTCATCGCAATATGTTGTTGCAAAGATTATGAATTGATAATCTTTTCCTTGAAGTATTTTTTTTAATTGAGTGATTTGCTCTTGCTCCGGTTCGTAATCGAATGCTTCATATAAAGACCATCCGGCATTGGATTTCCAATAGTCCCAGGACACTTCGCCGACAACTATATTATCTGCTTTTTGTTCTCCTGTTTTCGATGTACCGCAAGAGAATAAAAGCAAAGAAATAATGATATACAAGATATTTAGAAAATATTTCATTTTTTTTAAATATTTTATTCAATTATCCTTCAGTATTCCGTTTCTTACACGGAGATACACAGAAATTCACAGAGCTTCACAGAGAATTTATAAAAGTCAAACTTTAAATTTTACGGAGACCGGCTTCCAGACCTTCTATCAACTCATCAACGTCTTCAATTCCTACCGATATTCTTACGAGTCCGTCTGTAATCAATGCTTGCTCTCTTGCTTCTTTTGACATAATTGAATGTGTCATCGAAGCGGGATGCTGGATTAAGGATTCCACACCGCCAAGACTGACAGCCAATTGCCAGACATGAACGTTGTCCATAAGAACTTTGCCTGCTTCAAGACCACCTTTGAGTTCAAAAGCAATCATTGCACCATCGCCGTACATCTGTTTTTTACCTATTTCATACTGCGGATGACTCTTCAATCCCGGATATCTCACCCAATCCACTTTTGGATGTTTTTCGAGGTATTCTGCAATTTTGATTGAGCTTTCACAATGTCTTTGAATTCTTATTTTCAATGTTTTAATTCCACGGTGAACCAAAAAAGAATTGAAAGGGTCAATGACGCCACCAAGATGATTCAAGGTCTTTCGGAATAGCGGATAATCCTCCATATTTTTTACTACTACCATACCTGCAACAACGTCTGCATGACCGTTTAAAAATTTTGTCATACTGTGCATAACGTAATCTGCTCCGAGCTTGAAGGGTTGTTGTAAAACAGGACTCATAAAAGTATTGTCAACAGCCAATTTTGCTCCGGCAGAATGTGCTATCTTTGCTATCTCTCCAATATCGGACATGACAAGAGTAGGGTTACCGGGAGTTTCTACGAAAATAAGTTTTGTATTTGGTTTTACCACATTTTTTACTGCTTCGAGATTCGATGTATCTACAAATGTAGCTTCAATTCCATATTTTGAATGGATTGTAGTAAGCAAAGTTGTCGTAGGACCGTAAACGGATTCACTGCAAATGACATGGTCACCTGCAGAAAGCAAAGCACTAAAAATTAAATGTGTTGCCGCCATTCCGCTGCCACAGCCCAAAGCTTTGGCTCCGCCTTCTAAAACTGCAACTGCATCTTCGCAAGCTTCGACAGTCGGGTTTCTCATTCTTGTGTAAATATAACCATCCTCAGTGCCTTTAAACAGATTCGCTCCATGGTCAACATTTTTAAATTTGAAAGTTGATGTCTGATAAATCGGAGTAACTACCGAACCTTTATCATCTTCTTTTGTTCCTGCATGAACACATTTTGTATCGAGTGAATAATTTTCAATTGACTTCACAATATCCTCCTTGTAATTCTAATTTTATTATTTCGTAAACTTAAATATTTGCCATTTTTGACAAAAAACAAATTTACGATAAAAATCAGAATTAACATTGTGAAGTTTGTTGATTTGAGCATGTTTTTGAAAAGTATGTGATGATAAGCTATTAGAAATCAACAGAACAATAGTATAAGTTCTATCAGTTAGAACAACTGACAATTCACATTCGGAAACAAGTTATTTTAGCTATCAAATCAAAAATGCAATCAATAGTGAAACGATAACCATAAAGACCATTGCTAAAAAAACCGCCATTGGAAGACTTATTCCCTCAGAATCATATTTTTTTGCCTCATTCATAATTGAACCCAATTATCATAAATTGTAACCCTCTATACTGTAATAACACAGAAAAGGCAAAAACGTTTCAATAAAAGTGAAAATAGTTTGGATTTTTTTTGAAAGGGCAGTTTTAAAAAAAAAATTTCTATTGATTAGCTCATGTTTTTCTCTTTGAGGTCACAATTTGTGACCTTGAAGTTATTAAATTATAAAATAATTACTTTTTACATCTTACACCAAACCAAATTTCTGACCAGCATTTTTCCTTTACTGTACTTTTTGGTTTCTTTTTAACAGTCCCAGTACATTTATTGAATCTATTAAGGGATGCTTTTTGCATGTGAATTGTATCCTCTATCAGACGAGCCATATCTCACTTGATATCCCAACCTATTATAATCATCAACAAACATTATTACGATAATTATAACTAGTGCTTGATTAATTTTTTTTCAATGATGAATAATTTAACAATATCATGATAAAAAAAGAATTAAATAGGCTCCTAAGAAACAATTCTTGATGATCAGCAAATTCACTGATAATCCTTATATTATGTGCAGCATAATTTCGAATAAATATACATCTAGCTAAATCGATTTCGAAA
>CAZEHW010000093.1:0-12247 GCA_964511865.1 uncultured Hyphomicrobiales bacterium
CTAATCTTTCTTACTCCACAAAACTTTTTTCGATATATTATTTGATGTTCTAAATGCCTAATTGCCTAAAACCCTAATCACCTGTAAATTAGTATTGTTCCTAAATTAAACAAATCATTACCTGATTGCAGTCTTAATAAATAGGAACCATTAACCAAATCACCTGTAAATATTCTATTTTCACTATCATATTGTTTTAATTCAAATTCTTTGGACACAATACCCAAAGTATTTAAAAAAGATATTTTTACAGGTGCATAAAAAAGTTGTTTTGTAAACTCTATAGTCAAATAATCATTCGCCGGATTTGGATAGATTTTTAAAAACCCACTTGCCAAAATATCCTCAACCAAATTGCAATCAGTAACCTCAACATCACAACGGTATGTGAACTGACATCTGTCGTCAACTACAATCAGAAGGTGATATGTTGTCGAAGAGTCAGGGTCAACAGCTATCAATCCATGGTCAAATTCGTAAACAATTCCTTCCTTTGGGCTCCAGATATATTCAACAGACATTCCCTTAAACGCCTTTTCGAAGTCATAACTTGGACCAATAACTATAGGATTTCCCGGGATTACCCTTCTGCTTTCAACGGAAATATAATCCACATCCGGTGCAATTACCCATATATCTTTTTGTGCCCAACAGCCTTTTGACCAAGCATATATAGTAAATTTCATTGTCTTTTCAACAGCTACCGATTCGTCAATTTCATACCTGTCTCCATCCTCACTAATCAGGTAAACGCTGTCAATAGGCGGAGTTATAGACATGATTTCAAAATATGGCTCAAAAAATATTTCATCTCCGGTCTGACAGGCATATATGGTGTCACTCCCGAATATCTGGGGTTTGCAATTCAATATAGCTGCGAGCGTAACCTTCTTCTCACCGCATTCATCCTGAATTATTAAATCCGTATAATAATTACCGTCTCTTAAGCCCATTGAATTAAAACTCACCTCAATATCAGTATATTGAAGTACCGATAAATTTACATGTTCATCACTCAACAGACTAAAACGATTATCACCGGATAATTCCACATCAATATAAGATGGAATTGAAGAATAATTCCTTAACGAGATTACAGTATCAACAACTGCGTCCTGTGGTATATTTTCAAAATAAATTGTATCTGATGATAAATCCTGAAACAAATGCTTTATTTCCTGATACTCAGCTTTTAGCTCTACCGAAATACTGCTGTCAACATCTGCATTAATCGCATTCGAATATAGCTTCAATATCTCACTCAGTTCTCCCGTCTGCGTAGGTCTGTAAGACCAAACTGCTATATTTTTAGATTCATTAGGTTTCAATGTAAATGGGAACTGTCCAGGATTAATGTAAAATTCTGAGGCATCAGTACCAACTATCTCATGTCTGTAGACATGTAAGTCCGCAAATCCGTCATTTGTTACTGTAATAAAATCACTTCGTTCATTCTTGCAAAGCTCCCTGTTAAAATTTAAAACATCTACGGTCTGTATCTCTGCATAAAAATGGCTAAGGTTTGTTGTCGAATTATAAAAGTAAGGTCTTGCTGCAGGTCCAATATAAAACTTTGCCTTTGCTCTCTTATTCTCCGTATCATAAACCAAAATCGTATCCTGGTAAAAACACGTTATCAATATATCCAGTCCATTTACCAAAACACCAGTTGGGTCTCTGAAAGGAGGTGTTTGCAAAGCAAGGTGATTCGACAAATTTATCGAATCCGTTATATTCCCCAATGTATCCATTTCGGTGATGTAATCCTCAAGTGAATTTGCTATATATAACTTCCCGTTATAAGGATTATATGTCAAACCCCTGGAAGTTCTCCTGACATTAAATGAATCGGCTATTTGATCGCTCTCGGGTAATAGTTTGTAAACCTTCTTGTCGTTATATAGTGTATTAAATACCGTACCAGTGGGCAAAGACGTTATCCCGTAACTCATGTTAATATTATAACATTTCTGTTCTCCTGTTATCAAGTTATACTTCAATGTTTTGTTCTGGTTCTTGGATACAGACCATAAGTATTCATTAAATGTTAAACCTCCATAACCACCTGCACAGGCACCTGTAATAGAGTCAATTATTTCATAACTTGTTCCGTCAATAACATAAAAAAAATCGGGCACCCAGGTACTCCCAACAATTATCTTTTTATCAGGTGTAACTGAAATATGGCGAGTATCTCCAAATTTCGGCAGATGAATAAATTTCACTACTGCTTCATCCATTGGTCCAGTACTTGTCCATGGTATAATATTTCCTAAACCGGTACTTGTTAAGATTCCTGAACCTTTCTTGTAATGAAGAATAGTTACTCCACCAAGCTTCCTATGACCGAAGATAACATCACCATTATAATTTATTGCATACCTGCTCGGGCTTGCTGAATCCCTCAAGCTCGGTGGGGCTGTCAAATACTCACCTAATACCTGATATGACGAATCATCAACAGCGACAACAGTGCCTTTACCGGAAGCCGGAATCCATATCACCTGATTGATATTATAGCTTTGCAATATACCATTGGAAAATATCCACAAAACAATAAAAATAGAGAATGTAATGATTTTTTTCATGTTCACACCATAAATAATTCACAATATAGAGTCATAATAAACAATTGCTACTCTTGTTTACTTCTTACCAACTTCTAATATATTAAATTATATCTTTCAACAAAAACAAAGTTGTGAACATTTTTTATTCATTAACCAGATTATTAATCATTGACCATTATCTACGGATACTACCTGTTGATAATCAGTTTCTTGGTAAAAATTTTATTGTCAGCTTTTAGTTTGATGAAATAAAGGTTTTGTGATAGATTTTCAATGTTAATGG
The DNA here is from genome assembly GCA_964511865.1 of uncultured Hyphomicrobiales bacterium. Taxonomy (GTDB): domain Bacteria; phylum Bacteroidota; class Ignavibacteria; order Kapaibacteriales; family UBA2268; genus ChocPot-Mid. The sequence continues at coordinate 2,854 of CAZEHW010000093.1, forward strand.
GTTTAAAAATTGAATAATTTGGATCGCTCAAAACAGTATTTCCATATATATCCGCTATTGTCAGACCTGATATGTTAATGTTAGAATTTGAAGATATAAACACATAATCAGAAGCAGGATTTGGATAAAGCATTACATCAATGTCATCATTTTTAAAATCATTAATCGACGTAATTGTATAGTCCACTGCAGCAAAAGCATCAATCTTGCCATAACCCCATGTGTTGTTTCCTTCGACAGGTATATTACCTGTATAGGTATCTTTACGAGAAGTTGCTTTTAATATATTTTTTATTTTAGGAGGAGTTAAATCAGGTTTTGCTTCAAGCATCAGAGCCACTACACCCACAACAACCGGTGATGACATTGAAGTTCCTTCCATACCTGCATAATACCAAGAGTAAGAACCATCAATAGTTGATTCATCGGCTAAAAAATACTCATAAAAACTACCTTTTTGCATTAAAATATCATAGGAGTTAACTGAAGAAACTAAATAAGAACCCGGTGCTGAAACTTCCGGTTTTAATCTGCCGTCAACAGTTGGTCCTAAACTTGAAAATTCAGTAATATCATTAATACTATTTCCATTTTCAACGAGTTCACCACTCAAATTTGTATAAGATGTCTTTGTACAATATGCTCCAACAGTTATTATACTTTTTCCGGTTCCGCCTATTTCACCAACTGTAATATTATTATCACCATCAGACACACCACTAACACCATAACTAACAAAAGGAGAACCATTGCCACCAGAACCATTATTCCACATGTGGACAGTTCCATTGGTAGCTTCTAATGTAAGAATAATAGCATCTTCAGATCTGGTTTCAATATTTGCAAAAGCTCTTGGTTTACCATTGAATTCTGACCCTGTTACATATAATTTGATGTTACACTCACTATTATCAGAACCTGTTAATGCTATGTTATCATTAAAATTATAATTTGATGAAAATACATCAGATGATACAAACTCTTCAGTTTGAGGATTAACAAGTGAAATAGTCAGATTAAAACTGTTACCCTCTTCACCCCAAATATCAACTGTACCAGTAGCTGGTTCATCACCCCAATAAACAGGTTCAATGTACATAAATGTATTTAATAAATTTGAACTTGCACTAAATGTATGTGATAAATGCAAGGGTACTTCACCTTCATTGCCTGCAGAACCAACAATAATTTTACCCGGTCCTACCAGAGCATCACAACCCTCATCAAATAAAGAAGTGCCGTCATGAGGACCAATATGAATACCAAGACTTAAATTAACTACTGCCGGTTTACCTAACCGCGCTGCAGTTTTAAATACATAATCAATCCCTTCTAAAATGTTACTCTGACCAGTATTGTATGCATCAGCTTCCGTCCAACCCAAAGACACAAAAATCAAATCTGCATCAGGAGCAACTCCCTGATATTTACCCTCAGTTTTATAACCGCTTCCTGTGGCAATACCAGCAACATGACTGCCATGAGATTCAAATATATAATCAGTTTGCTCGTTCAAAATTGCATTTGTAGTCGAAAGTTCACTACCGTATGAAAATCCGTTAGGAGCAGTTCCTTCCGAAGACTGATCCCAAACCCTGAGAATCCTGTATTCACTGCCGTCTTGTCTTAAAAAATTTAAATGTGTATAATCAAAACCACCATCTAATATTCCTACTATTACACCGCTTCCTTTATATGCTTCAGGCAAACCAAAACCTGAATTGACTTTTTCTGAATTGATATCTGTCCTGACTCTATCCATCTTCTGAACAATTCTTTCATCTATCTGCAGATAAGAAATACCCGGCATATTACCCAATTGATCAAGATTAATTATTGGTATTTTCACAGTTAGAATATTACCTGCTTTAGTTCCTATTTTAACACCCAAATCACTTAAGGCTTTATTATCAAATTCGTCGTTAATTTTAATCAACCCCCCGACATATACAACATTATCAATTTTTTTTAATAAAAACTGTTTAGCTAATTTGGATTTCAAATTAATCTCGGATTTATTTTCAAAACCTTTTATAGAGTTTAAAAGCATACAAGTCATAGGAGATAGTTTGGTTGGTTGCGGGTTTTTAAAATTTTCATTTTTATTAAACTGTTTGGAATTGATAATTTTAGATACATCAAATTCACAATAAAGGTTTGAATTGATTGCTAAAGCCAATATTATGGCTATTATTAAGTTCTTTTTCATAAGAAATACCCTATATAATTTATTATTTATTTATAAAATTCATTTTATAAAAATCCCCAAACCCCTAAACCCCTAAAAGCCTAATCACCTAAATGCCTAAACCCCTAATTACCTGCGCTTATTAACTTTTTCATCAATTTGCAAGTATTTAATATTTTGTTTGACTATAACATCATGGAATAAGTTTAAGGGTATGTTAACAGTCAAAATATTACCTGCTTTGGTATTAATAATTAAACCTGCTAAATCAATATCATCAGTTAACTCCGCAATTTTAATTAATCCTTTAATATAAAAATTATTATCAATTTTAATAATAGGATATTTGTTTATTAAATCTTCTGAAGGTATAAAATTATCTGATTCATTAAAGGTATAATACTCTTTATCAAAGTCATCCAAGAAGATTCGGGACAGGGGAGACATATTAATTAAGTCGTCTTTATTATAATCTAATGTGTAATCCTTTTCGGGAACAGAACTACAAGAAAAAAAAGATAATAACAAAAAATACATATTGATTTTTAAAACTATCTTTACTATACCCTTAATAAAATCTAACATGAGTTATTAATTTAAATATTTATAAATAAATACAAAACTACGAATGTTTAAAATTAATTTTTCCAATATTTTAAGTTGATTAGAAATTTTAATTCTTTATCCATATAAACTTTAATGCCTAAACGCCTAAGAACCTAAATGCCTAAGAACCTATTTTTTCTCAATTAATAGAACTTTTAAAATGCTATAAATAGTCATAAAAAGAACAATTCCCCAGCCAAAGCATAGGAATATGATACCCCAAACATTCAAATTATTTTCCATCTTTTTTTATCAATTGACAAATGTATATTTTATAAAAACAAGTTACTTAGATTGAACAAGGAATTTATTTTCTTTTTAGTACTTTTATAATACAAAATGACACAAACGCAAGGATACATAACCAACCAAAGCTAAAAAAAATATACCCGTAAATAGTGAATTCAGATTCCATACATTAATCATCGTCAAATATAAACTTATTATAATCGGGCTTATTTCTATCCCATGCTTTCTTTATCATATACAACATTGCAATAGCCATTGTGAGCATAACACCCCTTGCAAGCCACCTGTACGGAATATCCTCCGGTCTGACAAGAAGAATACCATTTACATCCCTTTGCTGGAAAAAAAGTGTTGGTATAGCATCCTGATATCCCCAAAAAATCATAATAAATAGCAAATAAATCGGTGTAACATATTTAATGATGAATTTAAAGATAATTGGAATTTTAATATCCGCTCCCATATTAAGTTCTTTCCAACCCTTATCAATACCGAAAATCCATCCAAATACAACTGCTTCCACTAATGCCACCAAAGTAAGCCCAAAAGTTCCCGCCCAATAATCCATCTCGTCAAGGAATCCAAACTGATAGAAAAACACAACAAACTGAACAACAACGAAAATGACTGCACCAACAACAAAAGTGGCTTTTTTATGAGTAAAATCAAATTGCTCCTTCAAGAAAGAAATCAAGGGTTGTGCCATTGCTACTGATGAAGTAATACCGGCGAAGAAAAGAAGGAAAAACCACATAAAACCTATCAAGTTTCCAAATGGAATTTGCTGAAATATAACCGGCATTGAAACAAAACCGAGATTATATGCACCTCCCTGAGCTATTAACTGTGTTTGAACCAAACCAAAAAAAGCAACTGCTATCGGTATTGCAATAGTACCACCCAAAATGACCTCTGCAAACTCATTGATTGATGCAGTAGCCAATCCGCTAAGGGCAATATCATCCTTGCGTTTCAGATAGCTTGCGTATGTATGTAAAGTTGTCATACCCACACTCAAAGTAAAGAATACCTGACCGGCTGCCGCTAACCATATTCTTGAATCGCTGAGAGCATCGAAATTTGGATTCCAGATAAAAGCAAGACCGGCTCCGACACTCCTTTCTGGATGATTAACAGGATCCGGTGTGCCAACAGTAAAAACCCAAATAGCAAGAAAAATTCCAAAAACTAAAAGCAAAGGCATTGCTACCTTAGCAAACTTCTCTATACCTCCTTTTATACCCTTACTTAATATATAGAAGTTGCATCCCAAAGTTAGTAAAAGAAAGATATATGCTGTACCAATACCATCGAAATAGCCTTTTTCACTTCCCTGATAACTTGTTAAAAAACTGGTCATATCAGAAAAAGAATTCATTCCGAAATACTCTTTCGTTAAGGAGAAGAAGCTGAATGCAAGAGTCCACGATTCGATATAGGTATAATAAATCATAACTGTTGTAGCAGCAAAAATACCAATGACACCAACATATTTGGCAATTGGATGGTTCCACATCACATCAAACATACCCGGTAAACTACCATGACCGTACTTACCTCCATGCCTGCCAATCGTCCATTCTATCCACATCAGAGGAATTGCTAACAATAAAAAGGCAATAAAGTATGGTATCATAAAGGCACCCCCACCATTTTGAGCGGCTTGAACCGGAAACCTCAGAAAGTTGCCCAGACCAACGGCATTACCAGCCATTGCTAATATAAGACCTACTCTGCTACCCCATTCATCCCTTTCTGCCATAAATCATTTCTTTATTATATTTTTTAATGAAAACTTAATAATACGGTTAACCGTTATAATAAACAGCAAAAATATGATATTTTTGGATTAATGACATAATGAGTTTATTACTAAATATCTTACATTATATCCCAATCACCTAAATCCTTAATTGTCTAAATGCCTTAAAACCTAAACACCTAAATACCTAAATACCTAAATGCCTAAATGCCTAAATACCTAATAGATTACTTTTTGACAAAAATTTCCATAAAAATATTATTAACTGAAAAGTTTATTGTCTTATATTGGTTAAAGAATTCTCAAAAATTTATCTGCATTCAAAGAAACGAATAGAACAAACAAATTGCTTTTTAATTAAAAAAGTCATAATTTAAATTTTTATATAAATATAATTATTGATTATTGAAGAACAAATACAATTATTTATTAATTAAGATGAAAAACAAGAAAGATAAAACCGCACCGATAATAAGATTTTCTTATGAGAAAATTGCATTTGCCTTTATATGGTCGGGGTTATTAATAATAATATTGGCTATACTGGCAATATATTTCCGAGAGTATAATTTTTTGGGTCTTAATACTGAGAGTTTTGAACTTTTAGGACAATTCGGAGAATATGTTGGCGGCTTGGTGGGTTCTATCTGGGCTTTAGCAGGAGTAATTTTATTCTATGAAACTTTAAGATTTCAGAGAACTGAACTAAAGATGCAAAGAGAGGAATTGCAAAATCAGCGTTCAGAAATCATGGAGCAGACAAGACAATACATAATTCAAAACCAGACCTTAATGACACGAAAACTAGAGGGAACCTTTTTTCAGTTAATATCACTTCACAATGAAATTGTTGATTCTCTTGTTTTAAATTTTCAATCTCACCCAACATTAGAATCCTCAGGACTTACACCAATTAAAGGTAGATATTGCTTTAATTATTTTTATAAATATTTTTCAACAACATATAACGAGAATATAGATTTAACAGGCATGACAACATCAAATCATGAAGATGCTTTATTTATTATAAATGAATCATTCATGAAATTCAATATAGAGTTTCAAGAAGATATAGGGCATTATTTCAGGAATTTATTTAATCTTGCTTTGTATATTGACAAAAGTAAAATGACTAATAAAAAATTCTACTTTAATTTAATTCGCTCGTTACTTTCGAACTATGAAATAATTTTATTGTTCTATTTTTGTCTTTCGGAATATGGTGGAAAAATGAAGAAATTAACTGAAAGGTATTCACTTTTCATTCAAATACCGGAAAATGAATTATTGGACAGAAGGCATCTCGAGCTATTCAATAAAAAGGCATTTGAAGATTATATAGAAATAGTAATTGATGAGGATCCTGAGTATTTAAGAAATAGTTGATAATATATTCTATTAAACTTCGAAGATTAATAAAATCAGAAAATTATATGGATACATTCAAAAAATATTTAAGCTATTTAATATTAATTTGTTTTTTTATTATATCTTTATCCGGATTATTTTTTCTTATATTATCTCCATTTCAAGAAAATAAATGTGCACTTAGCTTTAACAGAAAATACTCAAAAGCTGAATTAGCATATTTCCGTTCTGAGCTGGAGTATCTAAAAACAAGAGACCCTATGACAGGAGAAGTGCCGGTCAATATTAGAGAAAGAGAAATCGAATTTGTCAAATCTATACCATCAAGAAAAGAATTTGAATTTAAAAATCAGATTCAAAATGGAGGAAAACTCCAACTGCCTTATCTTCAATCTGAAAATTGGATTTCAAGAGGACCAATAAATATTGCCGGGAGAATAAAAGATATTGCTTTTGATGTGAAGAATGAAAATATAATATTAGCGGCATCAGCTTCAGGAGGTTTGTGGAGGTCAATCAACGGCGGTGGTTCATGGATTAAGACATCCTCAGCAAATGCAGAACAATCTGTATATTGTATAGAGCAGGACAAACGTTCTGGAAAAACTGATACATGGTATTTTGGAACCGGTGAATTATTGAGTACAACAAATCGTAAATTTACAACAGTAGCTCGTACAGTTGGAATGGGAAATGGAATTTATAAATCAACTGATAATGGTTTATCGTGGGAACATTTATCATCAACAGGTGTTTTAGATGTATCTCAATTATCAGAACTGTTTCAGGGTATTTGGGATATTAAGGTTGACAATTCAATTGATGACAAGGATGTTGTTTATGCTGCTTGTCATGGCGGTATTATGAAATCCACAGATGGAGGAGTATCATGGAAATTGACAATAGGCGACTTAACAAATAAATGCTTTTCGACTGATATAGAGATTAACTCTGATAACTCTATGATATATAGTGTTCTTAGCTCAATGACTTCAAGTGGAAATAAGCCCTTAAAGACAGGTATATATCGTTCAACGGACGGGAACAACTGGACAGATATTACTCCACAGGGCTTTCCTGAAACAACGAGGGTAGTTAAAGTTAAATCAGCCCCAAGCAATCCAAATGTTATTTATGTATTGACTGAAAAACATGTCGAAATTAGTGACCCATTCCTTTCTTTTGCGGCATCATATCATACATTCTGGAAGTATACTTACAATCCGTCTTTAGGAAAGGGAGTATGGGAAAACAGAACTGCTAATTTACCTTTTCAGGATGTGAATTATATTAATAAGAATTTACAAGAGGGATTAAATTCTTTAGGGGGATACTGTATTACATTCAATATTAAACCTGATGATGAAAATGTTGTTTTCATTGGTGGAACGAATCTGTTCCGTTCAACAAATGGTTTTGGAGATACATTGAATACTACAATGGTTGGTGGTTATGGTACACACCTACATCCCGACCAGCATGCAATCGAATCTTTACCATCTAATCCGAATGTACTTATAAACGGTTCCGATGGTGGTATAACTGTTACGAATAATTGTATGGTTGATAATATTTCCTGGACTCTTAAAAATAATGGTTTAATAAGTTCGCAGTACTATTCGGTTGCAATTGACAAAATAACAGATAATAATGAGATAATGATAGGTGGTTTGCAGGACCAGGGTTCAGCAATGAAATCGAATTCTGAATTAAATAACTGGTTTCAAATATTCGGAGGAGACGGTCTATCAAGTTTCATAGGGAACAACAGGGATTTCTTTATAGTATCCGTTTATGAAGGAAGTATTTATGGAGGGACTTTTGGTTCTGAAAATTCCGTTGTTATCAATTATGACAGTTATCTGATGTCAAATGAAATGCTTAATTTATATTATAATTTCTTTACAATATTTGATGTTGAACCAAACAATAACGATGAATTGTATTTAGTTGCAAAGAATGTGATTTACAGAAAAACAAATCTTAAGCTTGCAATAAATAATAGTAAACAAAGAAATTCAAATTGGTCAAGAATGTTAAATTCAACTTTGTCTTCACAGGAAAGTATAACTGCCTTAAAGCTTTCAACAACACCTGCAAACCGTTTGTATTACGGAAGTGATGCAGGAAAGGTTTACAGGATTGACGGAGCAAAGAGCGGTAATCCTGAGAAGCTGGAGATAACCGGAAATAATTTCCCGGTTAACGGATATGTTTCATGTATTACAGTTGACCCGGAAGATGCAGATAAATTATTTGTTGTTTTTTCTAACTACAATGTCCAGAGTGTTTTTTATTCGTCGAATGGTGGAGCTTCATGGAATCAGCAGGGTGGAAACCTTGAAGAAAATCCAGATGGTGGTGGAGCAGGTCCTTCGATAAGATGGATTGAAATTTTGCACAGGGAGGACGGTACTATTTATTTTGCAGGAACAACAACAGGATTATATTCTACTACAAATTTAGCAGGTGTTAATACTGTTTGGGTTAAGGAAAGTCCTGATTTAATAGGCAATATCAAGGTTGATATGATAACGGCAAGGCAGAGCGACGGTTTTGTTGCGGTAGCTACTCAGGGTAATGGGATATATTCCTGCTATGTTGATAAAGTCAATCCGGTTATATCGGATTTGAATTATGGCAATATGAATATTTCAAATTATCCTAATCCATGTTCTGACAAAACAACTTTTCAATTTGAAATTCCTGATGATTCTTATTGTTCATTAAAACTATATGATGTTACAGGGAGAATCGTTGACATCATATCTGAGAAATTTTATCAGAAAGGAAAGCATCAGGAGTTATTTTCGACACGAAAACTATCCCATGGGAATTATTATTATATCCTTGAAATCAAGGATATGAGAATAACTGGGAAGATGGTAGTTAGTAAATAAAATTTATAAAAAATAAACAATTGAAAATTCAGAAGTATTTGATATTTTTGAAAAAATAATAAAAGAAAAATATATGGTGATAATATGAAAGATAACGATTCAAATACCGGCGGACTTTTTATGCTTGGATTTTTCCTTGCTGTAGGTCTTATTGTTTCAGCAATGTTTTTGTCAAATGCTTTCGAAACGATTAAGAGCAGTGACCAAACTATAGAAGTAAAGGGATATGCCGAAAAAAACATTGTTTCGGATTTGGGTGTCTGGAACTGCAATATCCATACAAGAGCTTTTGATATGGTTACTGCATATGACAAACTGAAA
>CAZEHW010000094.1:0-12161 GCA_964511865.1 uncultured Hyphomicrobiales bacterium
GGACTCTGATATCACTGGTTCCATCCGATGCAAGCCACATTCTCCCAGTACCATCCAAGTCTATCGTGGCCGCTTCAACTCCCGTATCCAGAGTTATCGATGCCGTTGCTGTTCTCTTAGTCCAAAGTTTATAATTATTTGAAGAAGGAACATACTCCAGAGATACAAGTTGAGATGTTCCTGTTTTCCAAAGAAGAACGTGTACAACATTATCCCGTAATTTACAGTCGGCTTTAATCGTTGTGCTGGATGAAATTTTTAAGACACTTGTCCATGATGTACCATCCAGTCTCCACAAAAAGGTTCCGTTGCTATTGGGAAAAACCGTCCACCATTTCCCGTCATAAGACCAAACTTTAGATTGTGGTTTCTCTCCCGAATTTTTTGTTGAAGCCTGGGGTGACAAATTGGTAATTGACGAAAAACCCTGGGCTTCCACTTGCCCCGAAACCAATGAAATAAATAAAAAAATTACCAGAGAAAAGAGTAAATCATTAAAATTCCGTAAACCAAAAAAATTTAAGTCGATATGACTTTTTTTGATTTTAGCCATCAAGATAAACGAATTGATTTTCATGATTGCGTTATTTACTATAGACACAAAAATGTAATTCCCCAACAGGAATTACAATAGAATAAAGCCCTTGGGGCAGATAATGCTATCCCAATTTTTAATATCAAAAAACTAATCCTTCCTTAAAACATATTAAAAAAAACACAAGTTCAGCTACCCGGGCTAAAAAAATGATTTTGGATCAGTTTATCTTGATTTAGTAACTGGAATGGAGCAACAATACTGTCCCACCAAGGGCATGTAAGGTTTTATTTGAAAAAGTAATTTTAAACCTTCTGGATATTAAAATATCTTAATTTTGCCCGGTTTACAATATTAATTTGAAAGAAAGTAATCAAACTGCCGACCAATCAAAAAATCTAACTGAACGAACGTTCTCTGGATTCTCTTGGGCAATTCTGGGAAGTGGGACTCAGGTCGTTTTAAAAATTGGGGTATTGGCTGTACTGGCACGCTTAGTTAGCCCGAAAGAATTTGGCCTGATGGGAATTGCCACCATGGTTGTGGAATTTTCAAAGATGTTTTCTCATATGGGCATCGGTCCAGCGATTGTACAAAGAGAAAAATTGGAAAACAGGCATCTCATTACAGGCTTCACTCTCTCTTTATCTATGGGCATTTTTTTTGGAGGAATTTTGTTTGCTATCGCCCCAACGCTCTCCATTTTCTTTAGAATGCCTGAACTCACCAATGTGCTTAGGGTAATTTCACTGGTTTTTTTGATTGATTCCCTTACCCTTATTGCCCAGGCTTTAATGCAACGCAATATGAAATTCAAAATTAGCACAGCCATTGAAGTGATTTCCTATTTTGTAGGATACGGGCTAGTTGGAATTTTACTCGCTTATATGGGATGGGGGGTTTGGGCCTTGGTTGTTGCGAACCTTTCACAAGCTGCTTTATTTACCGTACTCATGGTTCTTTTTCAGGCTTTCCCTAAAAAACTCGGATTCGAAATCAGTGCTTTTAAAGAATTAATTTTCTTTGGAGGAGGCATGACGCTTGCCAAGATCGGAAATTACTTAGCAACTCAAGGTGATAATTTTGTGGTAGGTCGCACACTGGGTGCCGGGGCACTGGGAATTTATGGACGGGCCTATCAATTTATGGTAATGCCGGCAAGTCTTTTTGGGAATGCCTTGGATAAAGCGCTATTCCCGGCTATGTCAAAAGTTCAGAACGATAAGCAGCGACTCGCAAAAGCATATTTGGCAGGCGTAAGCATTATCGCCCTTGTTTCAATCCCTATTAGTTTAATGATCCTATTTCTAGCACATGAAATAGTAATGGTGTTGTTAGGAGCCGCGTGGAGTGATGTGATTCTTCCATTACAAATTTTATCACTTAGTCTTCTTTTTAGAATGAGTTATAAAATGAGTGATTCCCTTGCCCGCGCTACCGGAGCAGTTTATCATAGAGCGTGGCGTCAATTAATTTATGCCTCGCTTGTACTCACAGGTTCTTATATCGGACAGTTCTGGGGGCTTTATGGCGTAGCAGGTGGAGTCGCATTAGCATTGATTGCAAATTTTTTGATGATGGCTCATTTAAGCTTACGAATAACAGGAATTACCTGGTCAGAGATGATAAAGGCACATCAATATGGAATAATTTCTGGCGCAATAACAGCAATGGCTACCTATGCAATTGTAACTTTATGCCGAATAAATAATCTGCCTGATTTTCTAACACTCGTTATTACTTTAGTGGGATCAATGATTCCGCTGATTATAATTATGCTGTTCTTTCCTCGCCTTATTATTAGTGATAGTCTGAAAGAACTTCTTGACACATTAATCCTTAAACGCTTCAAAAAACTGTTGCCAAAAAATGTCTGAAGCAGCCACAATCCCGATTTCACCATTAGCTGAAATTGTTAATCTACTAGACGTATTGCATAAAAATAATATTCGCTACTGTCATTGGAAGAGCAACGAACATCTGGCTGCTTCTATGACTGGAGACACTGATCTTGATATTCTTTTTGATGAAAAGCAAAAAGTAACGATAGAAAATATTCTTCATTCAATTGGCTTCAAGAAATTTAATGCAATCAGACAAAAACAATATCATGACATTGTCGATTTTCTTGGAATAGATTTACAATCGGGCAAAATCATTCATATTCATACCCATTACCGACTCACTATGGGTGAACCCTACCTAAAGGGTTATCAACTTGGTTTGGAAGAGAATATTCTGAACAGCAGGATTTTTGATAAGGAATACGGAATTTATTGTATCAATCCACCATACGAGTTAATCCTATTGTATTTACGGGAAGCTTTAAAAATCAGGCACAGGGATGTACTTCTGATCCACGTCAAAAATAAAATAAGATATAGTGAAAATGTTTTACGGGAATATGAATGGTTAAGAAACCGATCTTCTGAAACAGAAATTCAGGGAATACTTAAAAACATTTTTACTGACTATTATCAGATTTATGAGTTTATTAAAGGTGACTTCAACCGAATACAATTAAATAAACTTGCGCCTCTTATAAAAAAAGAGTTCGCTAAAAAACGACTGTATTCATCCACAAGAGCCTTGATGCTTCGGTGGTATAGAGAAGCAACTGTTATCATATCCAGAAAATTAAAGCGAATCACAAGCACACCATTTCTTGCAAAGCGAATTAACCCACGTGGCGGATTGGTCGTTGCCGTGATCGGTGCAGACGGATCAGGAAAATCCACTGTTACTACGGATCTTTTAAAGACTTTCGAAACTAAACTAGACGTCTTCAAAATCTATTTTGGCAGGGGTGATGGCAATATTTCTGTGGAACGAAAACTACTTTCCTCTTTCAAAAGCAAAGACAAAATAAAAAATCAAACTTCTGTAAAAGCAAAAAAGAGTGGCTTCATCAAAACTCTTTTTAAATGCCTTGAAGCCATATTAGTAGCCAATGAAAAAAGAGTGAACCTGAAAAAAATGAAGTCAGCCAAGGAGAAAGGCATGATTGTAATTTGTGATCGGTATCCGCAAAATCAAATCATGGGGTACAACGATGGACCCCTACTGCATCATTTGATCACTTCCAAAAATGTGATATTAAGATTTCTTGCAAAGGTTGAATCCAAAGTATATAAAAATGCTGAAATAAATCCTCCTGACCTGCTGATCAAATTAATTGCAGAAGCTGAAGTTGTTGAGAGAAGAAAACCAGGAGAAACCTCAATTGAAAAACTTAAAACAAAAATAGAAGGCATTAAATCACTCAAGTTTAATTGTAAAGAAATTACAATAGACGCAAGTCAGCCATTGGTTAATGTTTTAACTTTAGTTAAAAAGGAAATCTGGAATAATCTGTAAAAGTCAATTTGTGAGTAATCGAGGAAATGGGATCGTTGTTGAGTTCGTTGGTCCACCGGGCAGCGGAAAAACAACCAATTGCTCTTATTTTTATGAACTGCTGACAAAAAATAATTTCAATGTTTTTGTTTTAAAAGACATCCGGGATTATTTCCATACTCTTAAAATCAATAGGAAACTTGTCATTTTGTTAAAAGTAATTTTTTCTCCGCACTGCAAATTCCCATTGTTCGTTTTTACACTTGCCAAATCGGGAATCATTAGTTTTAAATCAATCTCCCGATACTATACACTCTGCGCATTTAATCAGGCATTAGAAGATTTTATTAAAATCAAAGATGCTGATGTCATCTTACTGGACCAATGGATTATTCAAGGATTATGGTCTTCAACAATATTCCGTACAAATCAATTGAGCAAATTACCTGATAGGCTTATCAGATTCTATTTTGAAACAGATTATGTACTGTACTTTCAAATTGATACCAAAATCGCGTCAGAAAGAATTAAATCAAGAAACACAGGCAAAAGCAGATTTGATGTCATGAATGAAGAAAAAAGATTAGCAGAACTTAATAAGTATAATGACTATCTTTTTAAACTGTTTAATCATTCAAGTTGTATGAATAAATGTATCTACTCAACATTGGAGCCACCGATAAATAACGCCATGGATTTTTTACATCGATTACAAGTCAGTTCCAACAAAAACCAATTGATATAATATGGCCCTCCTGGCAATTACTGTTATAGTTATACTGATTTTTTTCTATAACATTAATTCGTTCATCTATGCTTTAATGGTCTTTTTTGTCATGTTTGATATGCTGGATGGGTTCTATGAAGACGAAAAAATATTTGCTGTTATCAAATATGTTGTGCCCCTTTTATTAATCTCTTATTATCTGGTAAAGGAGTCTGCTTTGAAGAAGTCAGACTTTATGCTGCTGGTTGTTGTTTTTTACTTATTGCTTTTACTTATATACAATCATGGAGATATCATCATTTCCGGCAAAACCGTTTTGTCAGTTTTACTTGCGCTAATTATGATTCCGGTTGGAAAAAATATCGGAAGGAAGCACAACTTTCTTGAGGAGTTTGAGCCATTTAATAGATTTCTGCTGGTAATTATTCCTATCTACATAATACTGGCGAACATATTTAAAATCGGGAATTTCTTTTATACAGAAGCATTTACAACAGGCTTTCTGGTTACCTCCAGAATGTATGTGGTGCCAATCGTTGTCTTTCTCGGAATCACCTACTCTATTGGTAACAAAAAAAAGAGTTTGTTCATTAAAACTATTGATTTAGCTTTTATTATCCTCAACATCGTTATTTTAATAATAAATACAAGAAGAACAACATTCGCAATGTTACTTTTCTCATTGCTCGTATACGGATTTTTATACCGTAAAATTATTTTCAAGATGGTAATAATGATTTTTGCTTTTGTTTTTGTGCTTGTAATAAGTTATCCCATTTATGAAGAAGCTCTTACTGCACAATTGGAAAAACGAGAAAGGATTCAAAACATAGATACATACGAAGAGGAGGGCAGATATCTTGAAACACTTTACATATTCGACTATCATAACAGAAGGCAAAATGTAAAAGAACTCTTTTTTGGAATTCAGTTATTTGACACTTACGATTTTGGAACTAAGTACTTTGGCCGGGACAGGCCCATTCATAGTGATATCAACATGCTATTTTTCAGCACTGGAATTTTAGGTCTTATACTATTTGTGTTACTGTTTGCCGATTATTTTCTGAGGAACACGAAGAAAATAATAAAAGAAAACAGAAAAATATATTATCCTTTGTTATTCATATTTTTCATTGTTTTAATTCCCGGCAGATTTATTGGAACACTGACTTACGCTCCATTGCTTATGCTGATTCTTGCCGCTGTAAAAGCACAACGGGTAACGGTGGTCTATCCAAACATAATTGATAATAATATCCAACCAACATTAAAAAAATAGCATATATGACAGTATTGTTCGTCTCCAGTGGCAATTCAAAAGGGTTTGATATCGTTCCGTTTATCAAAGAACAAGGAGAATCACTTAAGAGAACCGGAGTTAATGTTTCCTATTTCCCAATAAAGGGTAAAGGATTGACTGGTTACTTTAAAGCAATCTTTGAACTGCGGGAATTTCTAAAAAACAATCATTTTGACCTCATTCATGGACATTTTATTCTATCCGGGATCACTGCATTGTTAGGATCACGAGGGACTCCAGTAATCTTGTCTTTAATGGGAAGCGATGCTTATGGTGAGTATGTCGGTGAGAATAAAGTGATCTTCTCAAGCCGGTATCTAACCTTGCTTACATTACTGATTCAACCATTTGTACGCGCTATCATTTCCAAGTCATCAAACATAGAGAAATACGTTTATTTAAAAAAAAGTCATACGTCATTCCCAATGGAATTGATGTGACAAAATTTAAATCGGTTCCTGATGGATTTCGGCAAGAACTTAATCTGGATTCATCTAAAAAATTAATACTTTTTTTAGGGAGCAAGAAGAGTGTAAGGAAAAACATCAAACTTGTACAGGATGCCATTTCAATTTTAAATGATCCAGACATTCAATTAATTAATCCATATCCAGTAGCACATGATGAAATTCCAAAATATCTGAACTCAGTAAATGTACTCGCTACATGTTCATATATGGAGGGGTCACCCAATGTCATTAAAGAAGCAATGTCGTGTAATTGTCCTATCGTTTCAAGTGATGTGGGGGATGTCATGTGGGTGATGGAAAATACTGAAGGCTGCTATTTATCATCTTTTAAAGCTGAGGATTATGCTTTAAAATTGAAAGAAGCTTTGTTGTTTTCGGAAAAGCATGGAAAAACCTTTGGTGAAAATCGCATTAAGAAACTCGGCCTTGATTCACAATCTACAACCCAGCGGGTTATTGATGTTTACAAGAGGGTGCTAACAAAATAAAAAATGAATTGTAATATTCATCGCTTTACCAACATAAACCAATATAATTCGATAAGCCCTCCAGCTCAGGTATTCTTACCAAATCAATGATCATGTGTTTCCTTTTTAATGTGTCCATATATGGCTCTGCATTAAAATTTCTGTGATTGATTAATACAACATCAGCAGACTTTAGTGCCTCATTTGTTATCAGACTCGACAAGTGTGGGATGTGTTCTTCAATGAATTCTTTATTGGCACCAATTAATTTGGATACATGAACGTTGTTGTCATAGATGGATAATTTAAATCCTTTACCTACTAGATTTTCCGCTATATCTACAGATGGACTATATCTTAAATCATCTGTTCCTTCTTTGAAAGAAAGCCCAATTAATGCAATATTTCTTTTACCTGTTCTATGAATCAATTCAAATGCTACTCTTTTTTGATTTTCATTTGACTCACTTATTGCTGCTAATACAGGAGATGAGAGGTAATTATCATGGGCCATAGTAACCATACCTTTCAGATCTTTAGGTAAACAAGATCCTCCATAAGCAAATCCCGGCTTAAAGTAAACCGGAGAGATGTTAAGACTGGTATCCTTACAAAAAATATCCATTACCTTGTGGGAATCAATTCCAATAGCCTTACAAATATTACCAACCTCATTGGCAAAAGTAATTTTAAGAGCATGAAAGGAATTATTCACATACTTAATAATTTCTGCTACTTCAATCTCAGTGGCTTCAATAGGAGCGTTCAACTGTTCATAAAGAGAAGCAACTTTATCTATTGAGCCAGCATGATCACCTCCAATCACTGTAACAGCCGGATGATAATAATCCTTTACCGCAGAACCTTCTCTTAAAAACTCCGGATTAGAAACTACCGAAAAAGATTCATTTCTTTTTTTTCCAGAAAATTTCTCAATCCTTGCGCCTAACTCCTTATTGGTGCCCGGCAATACCGTGCTTCGTATAACTATCACATGAAAGCCTTCCTTATTTTTTAGCGCTTCTCCAATCTGTTCCGCTGTTTTATAAATATAATTCAGATTCAAATGTCCGTGTGGTGAAGAGGGAGTGCCTACACAAATGATACTTAATTCCGTTTCCAGAATTGCCTTTTCAGCAGAAGTTGTTGCACTGACTTTACCTTCCTCAAAAGCTTTCTTTATAATTGAATCAATATCCTTTTCAACAATTGTTGGCATACCCCTATTGACTAAATCAACTTTCAGTTCATTTATATCAACTCCTATAACCTCATGCCCCATAGTTGCCAAGCATCCTAAGCTCACACAACCCACATAGCCTAGCCCAAATACTGAAATTTTCATATTATTTTTTTCTAAACTTTAAAATTTGAAGTTCCATAAAATCATTCATATCATCCCATTCCCTTAATAACTCCGACCTTATCTGTAACTGTTTACTGGCATCAAAAGGCCTTGCCAAATAATCATTAATGTGGACCACTGCATCTTCTTCAATATGATGATTCAAAATTCCTTTTTCCATAAGTAATTCGTTGGCTTTCATATTTCGAATGCCACAGTAAATACTTGGAACTCCTAACATGGCGCCTTCTCTTGCCATGCTGTCACCAGAGGATATCATAGCCTTAGAAAAGTAAATTAATGAATGAATGTCATCAATTGGTTCCTCTAATATTTTCCAGTTTGAAGGATACATGTCCTTCAAGCCTTTGTCCTCCAGGGACAATAAAAATATCACATCTTTATTAAGCTTATCAGAAATCTTCAGAACGATTCCATCCGCTTGCTCAAAATAATTGAACGACTTATTACTTACTTCTCTTACAAAGACATATTGATATGGACTTACCCCATATTTTTCCAAAACAAGCACGGAAGGTGTGAAATACTTGGGGCTTAAATAACTCCACTCTTTAAGACATTTGAATATTTCTACTTTAGATGTAGGATTTACTATGGGGGGGAAAAATATTCTATCTGACAATATCGCATTGATTCGATTTATTGATTTTCTTTCCGGATCATCATAGAACTGAATTACAGGAGTATTGGTAATTAGGCAAGCAAGTGCAAGAGGGGCACTGCTGGCTGCAACACAAATATTAATCTTACCACTAATTATTAAGCTAATAAAGCGAAATGTTCTTATTACGTTTCCATTCCAAAAAATAGACCACTTAGTCCCCCTACTACTACCCACTTTTACACAGGTAAATTCCGGGTATTCTTTTTGAATTATTTTTGAAAGTTTTCCTCTGTCTAAATAACAAATGGTGACCTTCCAACCTGAGCCTTTAAGCCTGCCCGAAATCTTCTTGAAGAGATTCAGCTGTGCCGGGTGCTTAATATCAAAAAGAATGTTCATCAGGGTGTGGATCGCAAAATCCCATTAAATACACCGAAATGTATCAATAAAACTGATTTATTAAAACTTAAAAATATCGCTGCTTTTTTGACTTCCCTGTCATTTTAATAACGGGGAGTTTTGACACGTTTGGGTTTGAAGATGAATTCAATTAGGATCAAAGATTCAATTGCATGGCTGAGGTAAAATCAAAATACGTGACTTGTAGAATGTATTTGGATTTTTAATTAGTCTAATGGTTCTCGGGTGCCATTTCTTCATAAGTAGCATTTTCATTGCCAACCCTGATATTATCAAAATAAATCACCCTGCTTTTTACATCCGATTTTCCCGGATACTTAAAGGCTGATTTATAGAGTCCGATTTTCCACTTTGGAAGAACGTCATCATACATGTTGCCACCATTGTGCGATAGAATCTTGTTGCCATTATGCCATACTTCAATTAAGCCATCCGAATTGAAAGAATGAATAAAATGAAATGTAAAAGTGTGCCATGTTTCCTTTGTTACTGATCCAAGATTAATTTCCTTCCTGGTTGAACTGGTATTCCCTGTTTCAAGTATAATTCGATCCTCCTCCGTGCGCAGTGATGTAGCAGGACTGCCACTCTGATACCATTGATTGATTATCTCTCGCTGATCATCGTATACGTAACTCGAGGGAAAATAAACCGCAAAACTATACCAGGTATCCTTCCCAATTTCCCCATCGGCCCCTTTAACAATAACCGCTTCCGAACGTTTTCCATCTGCAACAAGTGGCTGGTCTTCACGAATCTCAAATCGCGCACTTTTGACACCTTTATATGCAGGTGCTGTTAAAAATTGCAATGCATAATCCCAGCTTCCAATATCCATGCTATGAGCCGTTGAAAATGGTGAAGATCCTTCTACAGTTTCCTCAAAAATTAAATTTGTAGTAGTTTCCTGTTTTATGAAGGTTAAGGTTTGGACTTTCTTTTTTGAAGCCAAGTCATCACCATTTTGAGGAGAAATAGAATCTCCCTCGCCACAGCTTACCAATAAAAAAAGTAAAAATAGATTTAGCCCTTTAAATGCAACAAACAACTTAGTGACAGCTTTCATATGTATTCGATTATATTAGCCAAATAACAAAATGACCTTAACATTACTTTTAGTGTTTCGATAATTGGAAATCTATATCGCCTTACCCGCCAACTTCACCGATGAACTGAAAATTAACCTGTTGATTTTAAAAGAAATCCATTTAATTGTCAGGCCTCATTTCTTCATAAGTAGCATAACTTCTGATGTCGTTGTTTTAAATGCTGCTTTGTATAATCCTATTTTCCATTTTGGCAAAACATCATTATACATGTTCCCTCCATTGTGAGTAATGATTTTCCGGCCATTATGCCAAACTTCAATAAGACCATCACCAGCATAGGAATGTATAAAGTGAAGCACAAACTCGTGCCAGACATCTTTTTCAACCAAACCAATATCAATCTGTTTTCTCTTATCCTTCTCATTGCCCGTCTCCAGAAATATCCGATCATTACGCACCCTAATGGATGTAGCCGGACTTCCGTCCTGATACCATTGATTGATTACCTCTCGCTCCGAATCCAGTTGAAATCCTTCAGCCGGAAAAAAAACGGCAAAAGAATACCAAATATTTTTTCCGGGAAGGCCTTTTATAATTGTCACCTCTGAACGTTTACCGTTTTTCACTAATGGTTGATTTTTTCGGATTTCAAATCTTACAGATTTCAAACCTTGATATACTGGATTATTAACGTATTGTAGAGCATAATCCCAGTTACCTGCCTCAATACTGTTTACATCAGTAAATGGATTCTTTCCTTCAAAGGTCTCTTGAAACAATAAATTTGATGGTTTTGGTTGTTGAACTAAAACCACGGATTCTTTTTGATAAAGTAGAAACTGTAGTTGTATCAAAATGAAAACAAAATAAGAATTCATATAAACATCATTTAAAACGAAACGGAATCAGCCTGCGGTTAAAAATCAAAGATTGAATCAATCCTAAACATGTGGTAACATTAATAATTCTATACCCAACCTTTATAAAACTTTATGCATCAGCATGGCTGATTGCTATAAAAAATAGCCTTTTTTAACTCATTTACTACTAAAATCCTACCGGACAATTTCTTCGGAGAATTTTCTTTTTTCAGTAAGCACTTTAAAGACTTCCATGGTCTATTCAAATTTAAGGTAAAAGCATCATTTAGAACAGAGAAAAGGAAATAAAAAATATGTAAAAACCTGTTTGTCAACTATTTAATATTATTTTGTATGAAAACTGAAATTGAATACGGGGTTGCCAATTTTAGGAAAATGTGAATAAAATTATTTTGTTTATAACAATTCTGGATTCCTAATTTCAATCCTTTCAGCGACAAAAAGAGCATAAACATTACTTATATTGGTTAAGTAACGATTCCGTAAAACCCAATTAACATTTATCCTCTTTCTTTGACATAAGAATTAAAACAAAAAAATCATGGAAAAAAGTAATGCTACGTCTATAGTTGAAGCTGAATCCAATGATGCCATCACGGGCTATTTTCAACGTGCCGGATCTTTCGGAATTATTGCGATTATGGCCATTTTTTACACTGCACTGTTTGCCATTTTTGTAATGGCATAATAAAGTTCACGAAATTATGAGTTGATAATGGATTCAACAGATCCATATCAACTCATCTAAAATTGCGCAATCATCTCCTTTGCAAATACACTGATATTTTCTCCGCTCCAGGGGAAAACAAGTTTAATTTTCTCCTTTCTCTTTTCGATACTTTGCAGATACGCATTGTCGTAATAGGTAAGCAGGATATCAATGGTAGCTGCCATATCGCCTTGAAGTAACTTCTCCTTGGCTTCGTTGTAATGCTGTCCTCCCAGGCGCTTCACAATTTTTCCCATGATAGCTAAAAACTCTTCGCGATCTGCGGGGCCGTAT
>CAZEHW010000095.1:0-12112 GCA_964511865.1 uncultured Hyphomicrobiales bacterium
CAAAAAGAGACTAAGGAATAATTTTTTTGTATATCCTCAACACCAAAGTCATTATCCTCAGCTTGAATCACAGCAGGTTCCGGTGGAAAGTCAAAGAAATCTCCATCATAGCGAAATATACCAATATGATATGTTCCAATTACCGGATAATGTCCTGCCCATGTTACAAAGTTTATTTGCGGATCTCTTTCATCCATGTCCTCTGAAATACTGCGAAACCAAGTGTCTCCGCCATCTTTTGTAAAAAATATTTTTCCTAAATACCCTAATAAAACTCCTCTTTTATCATCATAAAAGGCAATATCATTAAAACCGAAATTCGGAATTGTGCTGTCTTTATAAACGATATTCCAATTATAACCGCCATCCTTAGTTCTAAATAATATTCCATTCCTGGTTTCACCTATTCCAGTTCGAGCATAACCACAAGCATATCCAATTGTATCATTTAGAAAATACAGCTTAACTATATCAATTAAATGACCAGTTAAAGGTTCGTAACCAAAGTTAAATAGTGTGTCAAATTTATCTTCGCTAATGAAATATTTAGCAAAACGATAACCCCTATTACCTGGTTTATCAAAAATAGTTACAAAAGCTAAAATATTGCTATCAAGAAATAAAGTTGCCTTTGGATTCAACCAAACAGAATCCCAATATATTCGATTTTCAAATGTTTTCCAACCATCCCTAGTAAAATATAAACCTCCATCAGCATTTTCATACCCGTAGTTTGAATCATACATAGTAAATTCATCCAAATGTCTGTCATAAAGTTCTTGGGAATCAAGAATTGTTTTAGTAAATGTAAATCCTCCGTCAGTGCTACGGGAAATTGCTGGAACATCCCACCATGCAATAAAAATATGTTTTGAATCAGGTGCAGCACCCACACGACCATTAAGTAAAATAACTTCAGTGTAATTCTCTTTGTCATGATGGTATATAAGTTTCCAAGTTTTCCCCTGATTTGTTGATTTAAAGATTTCCGGTCCATAATTGAATTGGTTTTTATTTTGGTTAAAAGCAAAACAATTATATTTGTCAGGGCAGGAAATAGAAAATATTTCTCCTGATTCAATTTTTACTTTTTTCCAGTCCTGACTGAAAAGCAAACAAGGAATTAAAAATAGTATAATTATTTTAAAATTCATCCTCATAATCATCTCAAAAATTTGAGTATTAATTTAAACTTATTAAAAATTGCAACATCATTATGATTATTAACACATAAATTACAAAAAGGTCTCAGAATAAAATCAAGAAATCTATGAACGGTGATATTTATAAGGTAAACAACATAATATATCAGGTCAATAGTTCATCAATTTAATAGAAAGTCTTCCCAAAAATTGTCAGCTCTTTATATGTATTAACACTTGAAACAGGAAAAAGTTTCACTTTTTAGAAAAATATTTGAATAATTTCGTAGAAATTAAACGTTTGTAACACGAAATATCAATAATCCTCACAATTCCATAGGAATCGAACGTTTCTTTTTACGTTGAATCGCTATGCGATTCCAACTACCGAGGGACTTTCTTGGTTACAAACATTCAATCGCTATGCGATTGTATAATCAAGATAATTATTTTATCACAACAAATTTCTGAATTTCAGACCCAATCCTCAGGAAATAAATCCCGTCAGGAAAATTGGAAACATCCAACCTCACCCCCTGCCCCTCTCCAAAAGGAGAGGTGAGGAAAGATTTCATGATAGAATTTCCGTAAACATTAAAAATTTGGATTTGTTCTTTCAGTACGGGCGAACTGCCGTTCGCCCCTACAGTGATTTCAATGTATTCGCTTGCAGGATTTGGTGATATTATTATTTGATTTACAAACGAATTGTTATCTTCTACCGAAGTCGTATCATCTATTCCTTCACCCTCAAGAATTATAACACTGTCTTTTTCTGAAGCATTTGAATAAACAACTATTCTGTCAATATAATATCTTGTTTCATTCGGTTTGAAACTGACAGGCAATTCAATATATTCCAACGGTTTTACCGTTATATAATTCATTGAATCAAGCCATACTAATTCATTTTGAAATGCTGTTTCTTTCAAATTGGAGAAACCATTTATTAGTAAATCCGAATAAGATGATGTATTGGTAATTTTAATTGTTTGAATTATTTTTGTTGTATCCTTAATATCAATTTTACCAAAATTAAAATCTTCCGCTTGTATAATCGGATTTGCAATTCCTTCACCTGTTATGTAAGTAATACTATCAATTTCTTTTGCATTTGAGAAAAACACGATACTGTCTGAGTATTTTCTTACTTCTGTGGGTTTGAAATATACTGTATATTCAAAAAATTGTTGCGGTTGTACTATTATTGGATTTAATGAATCTATTAATGGCAGGTCTGTCCAAAATGAACTTTCTGTAAAACTGGAATAACCAATAATAAATAATTCGAGTGAATCAGAATTGTTATATATTTTCATTACTTTACTCAATGTGTCGGCATTTTGCATTTCATAAGTTCCGAAATCGTAGTCATCGGCTTGGATAATTGGAAATTTAGGAGTAGGTGGAAATCCAAAGTAGTCTCCCTCGTATCGATAAATTCCAATACCTGAAGTTCCGACAATAGGATAATGCCCGGCCCATTCCGGGTGCATTATTTCTGCTCTTTGGTAATCTGTACCGTTCGGCAAATAGCTTCTAACCCAAGTATCACCGCCGTCTGTTGTGAAAAATATTTTTCCTAAATAACCGGTTAAAACTCCTCTTTTATCATCATAAAATGCAATATCATTAAAGCCGAAATTGGGAATTGTACTATCTTTTAGTACTATATTCCAATTATGTCCGCCGTCTTTCGTTCTGAATAAAAGACCATTCCTTGTTTCACCTATACCTGTTTTTTGGTATCCGCATGCAAATCCAAGAGTGTCATTTAAAAAATAAAAATTAATTATTTCATTTACCCTATTAGTACTTTTATTAATACCAAAATAATATAAAGTATCCCAAATATTTTCTTGTATATGATATTTCATAAAAGTGCCTCCTAAAATATCATCTAGCCAGTAAACAATATAGCAAATCGTATTGCTATTTAAATAATATGGACTACGTGGTCTAAACCTTGGACTTCCAAGTTTAAAATCAAATATTCTTTTTTCAAAAGTTTCCCATCCATCCATAGTAAAATAATATCCACCATCAGCTCTGGCATATCCAAAGTTTGAATCATACATTGTGAATTCATATAAATTTCTATTATATAAATCTGTTGTATCCAGAAATATTTTTGAAAAATTATGACCACCATCTGTGCTCTTAGATATTGCTGGAACATCCCACCAAGCGATATAATAATTATCCTTATCAGTCGAAACGCCTTCACGCCCGTTAAATAGGGTTATATTTGGCCACTTTTCCGGATATGATTTATAAATCGAATCCCATGTTTTACCTTGATCTGATGATTTAAACAATAATGGTCCTGTATCATCAAAACCAAGTGTTTCCTGAACAAGACAGAAACAATTATTACTATCAGGACAAGAGACCGACATAACACCCCCGATTCTATCTGAAAGGTATTTCCAGTCCTGCCCCATTAATATATTTGTTAAAACAAATAAAACAATTATTGTATAAATCATTCTCATAATCATCTCAAGAATTTGAGTATTAATTTAAACTTATTAAAAATTGCAACATCATTATGATTATTAACACATAAATTACAAAAAGGTCTCAGAATAAAATCAAGAAATCTATGAACGGTGATATTTATAAGGTAAACAACATAATATATCAGGTCAATAGTTCATCAATTTAATAGAAAGTCTTCCCAAAAATTGTCAGCTCTTTATATGTATTAACACTTGAAACAGGAAAAAGTTTCATATCAGATAAAAATTATTTTACCACTACAAATTTAATAACCGAATAACTTTCCGAAAGTTTGCTATTTCTTTTTCTTCAGTTCAAAAATTGTATAGACAGAAGCAATAGTTACAGCTAATGTAACGGAGCTTTCCCAGTAAAAATCCAGTGTTCCCCATCTGATTAAATTAAAAATTATTCTGAATAAAAAATCAACAAGAAAAGCGGCTACAAAGACCGGTAAAAACTTCTGTAAAAAATTCTCTGCTTTCATAAATTCCCTTTATTTTTTATCAAAAAATCTAAGTAACAAATTATTTTTTTAAGTATTTAATAATCATTAACAAATTCAATTTACATACAAATATTGACATTTCACCGCAAAATTCAGTCGGTTCGTCGAATAAATTTTGAGGGATGAGGAAAATCCATTAAATTTACTTCAAGCTTAATATGTCGTTCTTTCGATAATGTTTTACAGGAAACATTTCTACACAACCCTAATAGTATTTAAATGACATAAATAAGCTGACCGGTTTCACTCCCTGGAACCGGTTTTTTTATATTGTTCTTTCACTCAAAATAATTTTAAGGCAAATCTAACTCAAGCATTGCTTCTTCATCAGAATTTACTACTGTCCAAAGATTTGAGAACTCCTTTTTAAGGAATTGTTCTTCCAAAGCTCTGTTAAGCTGAGCTATGAGCGGTTCAAAGTAATTATCTGTGTTAACGATAATGATTTTTGAATTAATCTGCCAAAGTCTCTTCCATGTAATTGCCTGAAGCAGTTCAGAAAAAGTACCTATGCCTCCCGGAAGAGCTATGATGCAATCCGATTCTTTAAGCAATAGTTCTTCTCTGTTGTGCAGACTGTCAACTTTTCTAAGTTCGGTAATTCCCTTGTGTCCCAATTCCAAATCTTGAAGGAAATTTGGGATAATCCCACTTACCTTTCCTCCTTCTGACAAGGCTCCATCAGCCAGATGACCCATTAATCCAATATTGCCGCCTCCGTAAATAATCTCTCTGCCGCTTTTCGCAAGAGACTTACCAAGTTTAGTCGCCTGCTCTAAATATATTTCTTTGCAATTTTTGCTGGCACCACAGAAAACAGTTACTTTTTTAATTTTCATTTAACCTTATTTTTTACTTATTAAAATCAAAATGAAAAAGATTTCAATTTTCAATTCTTAACTTCATTCTTTTTAAATTTAAATAATTTTGCATGTTTTTTATTCGCTACGTCCGGATTGAAAGTTTGCTATACGTTTATCTCTTTGGTGTTTAGCGGCATCACGAAGGTCAACAATTTTATCTACTTCGTCAACGATCTCCACACCTAATATTGTTTCCAAAACGTCTTCCATGGTTAAAATTCCTTCAACACCGCCATATTCATCAACAACTATTGTGAGATGCTGTCTTCTTTGCAGGAACTGCTCAAGAGCTTTATCCAAAGAAGCATTCTCCGGAATGATATAAACTTCCCTTGAAAATTCCCTTAGCTTCTTTGTTGATTTACCTTTCAAAGCGGCATATAGCACATCTTTTGATATAACGTAACCAACAATGCCGTCATCAATAGAATGACCATCCCAAATAGGAAAGCGTGAGTACATCTGTATCTCGGGAAGATTGATAATGTCGTTAACCGTCAAATCAGCATGAGAACTAAACAGCATTGTCCGTGGAGTCATAACGTCTGTAACGAGAACATCGCTAAAGTGCATAATATTCTTCAAAATACGGTATTCATCAGCTTCGATTGAACCTTCTTCGTGAGCAGTTTCAAACATAGCGTTGAGTTCGTCACGGGACGCTTCTTCCAATTCTTTACCGCTAATAGCTTCTATTATTTTAGTAAGAAGTTTGTAAAACGGAGAGATTAAACAATGAAAGAATGAAATCATCCCTGTCATTTTAAAAGCAATAATATCGGCAAAACGGGAGCCTATTGCCCAAAAGATTGACCGGAGAAGTGCAATAATAATAAATAACAAAACATCGTAAATCAACAAATAATACCAGAAAAAGCCTTTATTTAGAAGAAAAATATCTAAAACAATAAAAGCAGTCAAATAAAATACAGCTTCAATAATGAAGAAAGATTCTTCGGATTCTTCGTAACGCATTTTTAGAAGAATGTTGAGTCTCTTGTATTTTTTTGTGTCCCTGAGTTTTACGTCGTCCTGTGCCTGCTTAAGATTGTCTAATTTATCTTGTGACAGTGAGGAAAGAGCCGCTGACAAAATAGTACAATAAAAAGCTATAGCCAAAGCAACAACGAGAATAAAAATTTCCATGATTCTTCAATTCTTAAAAAATTATAATATTTTCAGAAATAATATTTGTAAAAAAAACTAATATAATATATGATTTAATAAGAAGCAATTAATTTTGAAAATAAATCGGGGAATAGGGAGAAAGTAAAAAGAAATTGGAAAATATAAATCTTCCCAAAAATGGCACAAATTTTAAACAAAAAGAAACAATTCCGACAAAAAGCCTCTGTGTCTTTTGCGTTTAAATTCTTCTCCGTATAATAAAAAATATCACCTGCAAATCACAAAACTTCTCGTAATAATATTATTGTAATTTGTAATTTGAATAATATATATCCCATTATTCAATTCAGATGTATTTATGGTTAACTTGTCTGTTATCCACTCTCCGTTTTCCGAAAACTTGCAATGTCTCTCATTCCCTAAAACATCAAATATCCTGATTCCGCCTATAATCGCATCTGTTCTTAAAGTAATATAATCAGAAGCAGGATTAGGAGCAACAATTATATTACCCACAAAGCTATCATCATCAATTCCTGTTCCACCGGCAGAAATAAAAGCTTCCGCTATAGTGTTTGAGCAACTATCAATAACAAATATGGAATCTGTGAATAGATCATAATCCGAAGTTAAAAAGCGTATAACAAGTGGTATTGAATCCAGTACATGAATTATCATTGGGAGATTTAATGGATTATAATTTGTGTCCAATATCTCATAAACTCCGGAATTATTTTTAAACTTAATTTCACTAATTTCAGGTTCGGAATTTTCAGAATCATTTCTTAAGTAAATTAGCTTTTTATATAAGGTATCGTAAGTACAAGTCCCAAAATCAATAAGTTCCGGTGAAAAAGACAAATTCGGAGCATAATAATTAATATAAATTGTTGTATCGTTTCCAGCACAATCATAGAATGTAAGTCGGGCAGAAGCGTCTTTTGTACAGTCAGGATTTATCAATCTCCACGAAGCAGAAGAGTCAATACATGTTGTAAAAGTGCTTATCATCATTTCATAATTTTCAAGTTTATAAAATATTGAAGACAAATTTGACCTTGTTGAATCAAGGGGCATATCCCATAAATTAACATCAAAAGACTGATTAACGTTACCACAGCAATCCATTTTCCAAACCGGTACAGGCGGCAATGTGTCTTTACTAAGGTCAATTCTGTTTTCTTCTCCCGGAGTTGGTATATTCATTAATATAAAATCCCCACCGCCATTAGGATATCTTCCGCAAGATATGTCTTCACTTTGCGTTCCGAAATTAATAAAATCTACCAGATTCGTATCTGCATCATAAAGCCCGATAAACTCACCGCTTTTACTTAATTTAAAATTAGTATGCAATTCTCCCTGCTCTTCATCTTCATCCGCCCAAAGTATCATATATCCACGTTGATTAATAGTTACCTGAGGAAATTTCCACTTTGTTTTTTTATTAATGTCATCAGTTAAAAACCAGCCATTAAGCGACTTAATAACACCGCCATTATTGCGAATTTCAATCCAATCGGCATACCCGCCGTTTTCGTCAGCTATCGTTGAATTATTTGCCGCCATAAATTCATTAATTACAATATTATGACCAATTGGAGCAACTGTGATTTCCTTAGATAAAAACTCAAACTCAGCTCTTTCCGGCTCAAATTTCATCACATCATCAGTATTCGTTGCAGTGGCATAAAAATCGATTTGGTTTTCTTTACAATATTCAGGTATACCAATTGAAACTCCGTAAATTTTGTCACCTGCCTTAGAATCGTTGTGATTTCCGTCATCAAACATTTCAACATTCTGGAAATTGCCCTTTCCCAAACGATAATGAATCATAATATTTTTCGTATTCGTACTTGTCATTTCAACATTGAAAACTGCATCATTTCCGGCAAATAGACTATCGCTTACACATTTCACTGATTTTATTTTAGGAACTGTTTTTTGAAAATCAATTTGTTTCAGCAAATAATTTCTTCGCAAATTCACAAAATTTATTATCCCGTAAACTGTCCTGCCATCAACATTCACATCATCAGTAATGTTTGTTATAAAGTCGGAATAGCTGTAAAGTTTTTTCGGGTCTTTTTGAACACAGCTGTCAATAACCGGCTTTAGTTCTTCTATTATGGCATTGATGGAATCCTGATTAAAATATTCATTAAATAAGGTTCTGTAATGAGCAAAGTATATCTGTTTATATGTATTGTTGGCTAACATATTTTTTAAAAGCGGGTTTCTGTTGGGAGCTTTCAAATCAATTGTCGGAAACTCTTCTTTCTTAAATGGTAAATCCGGAGGAAACGTTCCAAAAGATTCATTCAGGTCCCATGGTAAAAAATCAAAAACTGAAGATGAAGGATTATTATATAAGTAATAATTATGAGAAGAAAATATATAACTATCTAAATTAACAAAAATATTGGACAAAGCAAAGTACCACAAAACACGGTCAGTATTCAGAACTTTCGGCAAGTCCATCTCTAAATTAGTTGAGTTATTTATTGTATTTATCAAAGCGACCAAATCACTCCAATCATCTTCTGCTTCATTAGTTTTCTTTTCATAATCACTCGTATATAGGGAAGCATCTGAACCTTTCCACGACAGCTCTCCACGAGGGTCTCCCTTATATAAATTACCTGATTTGTAATCATACCACTCTCCGAGAAAGTCCTTGTTTATTTGCTGAACGTTAGAATACAAGCCGTATTCTTCGCCATTAATATAGAGATAAACAAATCCTGTTTTCAGAGCGGGTAAGTATTTACTGTAAATTCTATGAACAATATTTTCCCGCATAAATGTCGGGTCAACAAATCCATTATTCAAATTCAAAGTCTTATAACCTAACAACCGCTGTTCTTCTTTGAAAGCATCAATCGAAATATTGAAGGATTTCTTGTCGCTTTGAATATTATAGGATGAATTGCCTTTGTATCTGACTCCTACACTATCTAGAGTAATTGTATCGTTCAAAATCAATTTTGCCGGCAGGTCAATCCCAGCTTCACGGTATTGCTCGAGGAATTGTTTGTAATTGCTGTTATAGAACTCAAGTTCCATTTTCATAACTCTGTCTGGAGGATACAAATCCTGTGATTGAGCTTTATAAAAAACAAATACAAAAAATATGACGAATAAGTATTTCATAATAAGTTACTCATAATTTGTTTTACCTGATATATTATCTGACAAACAAATATAAGGAAAAGTTTAATCTATTCATAAAGTTTAATCAGTTCATAAAGTTTATAAAGTAGAAAGTTTGTAAAGTTTGTGATATAAGAAAGATGGAAGTACGAAAGGACAGAGGGAATTTCTTTGAAACATAATTCCTATTAATATCGTAATGAAAATAAATTTAACTATGGCTTAGCGGAGTTAAAGAAAGAAAGAAATAAAATAAATTGTAATGTTTTTGGAACAAAAAATAATTTTATGTGTAGTTCCTAATAACTAGTGAATGTTGTGCTTCAATTTTTTAAATTTTTGGTATGAATTAAAATTATGGAGTATTACTATGAAAATATTTAGACAAATTTACCTTATGTTTTTCGTTGTAACATTTGTTGTTACATTAACATCATCCGGTTGCAACGAACACGAAGATAATCCGGTTATTCCCACAAATGACAAAGGCGAGTTCACATTGAACTCAAAGTATAAGACCATAAGAAGTTTTCCAGAAGGAGGAGGGATATTTATTATCTCAATTTCTCCGGGGACAGATTTTGCAGGTACTGTAAAATTAAGTGTTTCAACCGAATCAGGAATTACAGCTAAATTGAATAAAACCGAATTGACAGATAAGGATTCGGTTGCAGATATTATTATCAGCACATCGGAAAATGCCCATTTGGATACCAATACAATTATTGTTAGAGCTACGCACAATGGCAAAGAAAAAGAATTAAAATTGAATGTTGATGTTCTAAGCTGGATGAATGAAAGCAGTGAAAATGCAGTGTTAAAAAGAGATGAATTTAGGAGTTGGTTCACAGGTAAAAGTGCAAAATACAGCGAGATTTTTAGTAGTAATTTCACGGAATATCAAACTTATCCGCAGATATTGATTGTTGAGCATCATACATTTATTACAAAAAGCTATGAGGTTCGGATTTGCTATCATGTGATGATTCCACCTGATGATTGGTCGAAATTACTAATAAGAAACAGAAATTTCTTAGAACCGGAAATTGCATTGAAAAGAGAAACTGACGGGAGTATTCATGAAATACCGATTGAAGAGTACCCGACATTCGATGGATATTAATTATTGATTTTTATAAATTTATTTTAGGGGTTGTTATGAAAAATTTATTTTACCTGAGTTTATTTTTAGCATTTATTTCAATTTTCAATAAGACAAATGCTCAAATATCGTGGGAATCTACCGGGGGACCTTACGGTGGTACAATTACTAATCTGGTTGAAGAACCGGACGGGAATATTCTTGCAATTACATTTAGAAATGTTTACAGGAGTAACGACAATGGATTGAATTGGAGCAAATTGACTTTTGAAGGTTTTAATGCTTCGAAAATTTATTATTACGATGACAATACTGCTTTTGTGATACCTGAAGCTACCGATTGGTACAGCAATGTGATTTATCGGAGCGATGATAATTTGGCAACATGTCAATTAAAAAATTCCGGAATGGAAAACAAAGGTATTAACAGTTTGTATATTAAGGATGGAAAAGTATATGCCAATACATCTGATGGAATTTATCTAAGTACGGATATTGGTGAAAGTTGGGTGAAGACGTTTTCTATTCCCGGTTCTGAGGACTGGATATCAAATTTAGCTATTAATTCAAAAGGTCATTTGTTTGCAGGTACACTTGTCGGACTTTTCAGAAGTACCGACATGGGGAGTAGTTGGGTGTTGCTCGATAACGAAGAGCAAGAGATGGCTACAAATATTGAAAACATAGCAATAAATTCCAAAGATACAATCTTTGTTACCACACCTTACGGACCATACCGCAGTTATGATAATGGTGATACATGGACTCATCTGGATAACAATTTTCCTCAATCAAATGTAGGATTTATTAAGTTAATTGGAGATGAGGAACTTCTTATTGCTAATTCCTGGATGGGAATTTTCCACAGCACAAACAGCGGGGACGATTGGAATAAAATTTACGATACAGGTGGTGGAGATGCTATTATTTTGGAAAATGCTAATCTTTTTATAGCAACGATGAATGGTGTTCTATTTAACGAAAGCATCAACGGAACTTGGGAATACAGGAATTCCGGAATAAAAGAATTAAGCGTTTCGTCAGTTCTGATCAATAAAAATAACGGTCAGCACAAGGATAATATTCTTGTCGGTGACGACAATGGAGCAATTCACAGAAGTACGAATAACGGTAACTCATGGGAATTTCTGATTAAAACTGATGGAGCCGGAATAAGTTCGTTGGTTATGGATAGTGAAGAAAATATATATGCAGGAACTATTTGGGGAGGTGCATATAAAAGTACCGATAATGGAGACACATGGGAATCAATAAGCGAAGGTTTGAACGACCCTGATGTCAGAACCGTTGCTTTGGACAAAGACGGAAATCTTTTTGCAGGTACATTCTCGGAAATCTATAAAAGTACAGATAAGGGAATTTCGTGGAGTTCAAGCTATTTTAAGAATCAATCTGTTCAATGTTCATCAATAGTAGTAAATAGCCGGAATATGTTATTTGCTGGTACAATATCTTATGGGGCAGTAAGAAGCACAAATAATGGATTGAGCTGGACACAAATTTCCAATGGAATGCAGTCTGCCGTACAATTTATAACCGTTAATAAACAAGATGAACTATTCGCAGTTACTTCCGAAGGTAATTTGTTCAAAAGCACAAATGACGGTGATAACTGGTCTTTGGTAAAAAGCAATATGGGGATTCAAAATATATATTTCCTGAATGATACCGAATTATTGGCTTCAACAGA
>CAZEHW010000096.1:0-12022 GCA_964511865.1 uncultured Hyphomicrobiales bacterium
CACAACGGAGAAACGAGGGTGATTACGGCCTTTGAATAATAATCAATTAACAATTAAGGATCAAGAATTAAAAACTGAAATATTAATAATAATAAGAGAAAATAAAATGAAAAGATACATAATTACTTTGCTTGTAATAACAACAATAATTGCATTAAATTTTCAAAATTCAAATGCACAATATGGTTCTTATGGAACAACTGATGCACAGATAGTCGGTATGGGTAATACATTTGGTGCGGCATTCGGGACATTAGCTTTAGGAAAAAATCCGGCATTTTTGGCTTATCCAAGAGATACTGCCTCATACTTCGCTTTGCAAATTCCAAACATTGAACTTTCTGCAATGCAATCAACGATGACAATGGAGGACTTCAATAAATACTTGGGTAATAAAGAATCGCTGGTATTAGATGATGAAGGAAGACAGGATTTTTTCAATTCATTCGACGAATACAATGGTTTCTTTTATAGTATAGGTACAAAGGTTTTTGCATTTGCATGGAAGCCATCTCAGGAAATCGGTACTTTTGCTTTATCAATGACTCAGTATGTTGCGGGAAACATGAATATACCATTAGCATTAATTGACCTGGCAATTAATGGGAATGCTCAAGGCAGAACATATAAATTTGATGACATGGAATTCAAGACCTGGTGGATTGGAACTACGACACTTTCTTACGCAAGAGATATTCTTGAGTTTGACAATGAAAGTTTTATAAAAAGTTTGACAGGCGGAATTTCTTTAAAACTTGTCAGCGGATATGCATATGCTGGTCTTGAAAGAATGGATGCAGAGTTTACAACCGGAGAAAACAATGTGCTTGACGGAAAAGTTGATATGCTTGCATGGACATCTTTTTCACCTGATTTGCAGGAGGATTCAACATTTAAAGAAAACTGGTACAATGTAAAATTCCCCGGTAATTTTTCTGCTTCACCGGAATCTGTCGGCTCCGGTTTTGGCTTTGATATTGGATTTGCCGCTGATTTGGATTATAATCTCAGAGTCGGATTAGCCATAACTGATATTGGTTCTATTACATGGGATGGTTATGCGTCAGAGCATAGTTCAAATTCCGAGGCACATATTGATGACCTTATGAAAAAGAACCAGAGAGACCGGCTCGAAGCTCTTTTAAGTGATAGCAGTTATCCAATTGGCAGTTTTTCTACGAGTTTACCAACTGCTTTAAGGCTAAGTGTTGCTTATGAACTAACACAATTAATTCAGGCAATACCCGGTGATTTAACCGTTTTGCTTGGGTATAATCATGGATTCAACGATGCACCCGGAAACTCAATTAGCCCAAGAATTGCATTTGGTATGAGATGGCAGACATTACCATATATTCCGGTTATCAGTACAGGATTAACGAATACGAGAGCCGGGGATGTTATTTGGACAGTCGGTCTTGGATTTTCCACATCATTTCTTGATGTTTGTATCGCTACGGAAGACCTGACAACACTGATTGGCGGGACAGGTAATCCTAATGCTTCGGCTGCATTGAATTTTATATGGAAATTGAATTATTAAAATAAAAATATAATAATAGAATAAAATTTTTTTTTATTTCGACTGAAGTGAGGAATCCGATATTTATAAATCATGGGTTCTTCACTTCTTTCATTTTTGCTTTCTTCCTGCATTTACTTTGTTGGTACGAGTAGGTGAGAAAGTACAAGAGTTGCTTTCTCTACAATAACATAAACTTTCTCAAGCTGACCTATATACGATTTTATTAATGTTCGTAGCTTCACTCCACAACTCTAAGATTATCTGTTGCTTATGTGGAAACTGTAGGCAATTGATTTAATAAAAAAAAAATAAGTCCATGTAAGCTTCGTATATTACAAGGAGTTCAAATTTATCTTGTGAGTCTGACTGGAGTTGAACCAGCGACCTCTTCCGTGTCAGGAAAAAAATCAATTGAATTACAATGAAATCATAACTTCTCTAAAAATAAATAATTTATTTCAGAAAGATTTCATACATCGTTTATCTTTTTGAATTCCATTTTAATTCATTGATTTTAATCAATATTATTTGTTGTCAGTTCAATCATCAACTCTGCAATTGCTTTATTATACTCCTTTTCGATTTCAAGCAACGAATCAATAATTTCATAATACATTGTATTGTCAATATAAAATTGAGATAGAGATATATGACCAAGTTCGTATGACTTTTTGTTTAATTCAAGCTGACTGAAATCTACAAGTTCTCTTAGCTCATCCAATGATATTTTTAACTGCCGGGACTTGTCGAATAGTCTTTTCTTTTCAATATAAAACCGTAAGGTATAAGAATGAATCTTTAAATCAATTGTACTGAGTTCACTCTCAGCTTTAGGAACTTTATTAGTATTTTCAAAAATGGGAATTGACATTTGTAATCTGACACCTTTAAAAGCAAAATCCGATTCACTTTCCTGTCTGTAACCAATGTCAAAACTCGGAAGCCAACCGGTTCTTGCCAAACTCAATTTTTTATCATAAAGTTTTTTCTCCCTATCCAGTGAAAGAAAATAATAATCTGCATCTTTTAATCTATCGAACAATGAATCAAAATCAGAGCTAATATCTTGATACCAATAATCTGAAATATTCAGTTGTAAAGATTGCCCGCCGTTCAAATTAATTATCTCGGATTGAGAAGAGCTCAATTCAATTTTAGCAATATTAAGTCTTGATTTGGCTATTGATAGATTTGTCTTTGTTTTATTTAACTCCAAAATACCAACATCACCTTTATCAAACTTTGCTTGTATTGTGTTGAGCATATTCTCTGCTAATTCAAACCGTTTATTTAGCTCATCTACTTTTTTGGTCAAGTAGATGTATTCTACCAATAGATTTTGTGCATCTTTTATAATGTTTTTCTCAAATTCTTTTAAATGGAATTGGTTAGCAGAATATTGCAGCGAAGAAATGTCAGATTTCAGAAAGTAAATAGACGGGAAGTCAAAAGGTTGAGAAATTATCAACTCTTGCTTGTTTCCTGTTGTAATACCTGAACCTGAAAGATAAGAATACTCAACTTTAGGATTGAGAGGCAGTGAGTTCGTTCTGCTCTCAATATTCACACTATTCAAGTATTCTTTGTATGCCTTAATCTCTTTATTGTTTGAGCTTATTTGCTTCAGCACGTCTCTGTAAGATTGTGCGTTTAGTAGGGGTTCATTGCAATGAATCCCTACAATCACAATAATTATCAAAATATATTTAATCATAAATTTTCCTTGTGTTAGATTTTAAAACCAAATTTTTCCAAAATAAATACCATAACAAAGTATAGTATTATCATTATGACCAAAGCAATTGCAAGTGAGAAATAAAAATTGACATTGGCTTTAAGTAATAATGGAAATACTATGAAAAATGCCAGTGAGGGTAGAACCAGCCAGAAGATATTATAAGATAAGTCAATAATACCGGAAGTATTTTTTGTATCTTGATATAACCAAATAATAGCCAATACAGATGTCAATGGGATTGAAGCCAAAATACTACCCCACAAGGTGCTTTTCTTCGATATTTCTGATATAAGACCAATGATAACCGAAGACAGCAATACCTTTATTATGAAATACCACATCATTTCCTCCTGTTTTTCATTAAATAAAACACAATTGGCAAAATAATTAAATTAAGAAACGTTGAACTAATCAGTCCCCCAAGAATAACTTCAGCCATAGGGCTTTGGATTTCATTGCCGGGTTTGTCTCCAGCTAATACCAAAGGAATAAGAGCTAAAGCCGCTGTTAAAGCTGTCATTAGAACAGGGTTTAATCTGTCCAAAGAACCATTAATAATAGCATCCTTAATATTCATACCTTCATCAATAAGACGATTATACCGAGACACCATCAATATTCCGTTACGTGTAGCTATTCCAAAAAGTGTTATAAAACCAATTAGAGATGGTATGCTTAAAATTCCTGA
Organism: uncultured Hyphomicrobiales bacterium; assembly: GCA_964511865.1. Classification (GTDB taxonomy): domain Bacteria; phylum Bacteroidota; class Ignavibacteria; order Kapaibacteriales; family UBA2268; genus ChocPot-Mid. Next base: position 3,952 of record CAZEHW010000096.1, read on the forward strand.
TGAAATCCAAACCACTGCAACGCCACCAATTAACGCAAGCGGTAAATTGATAAGAATAATTCCGGCTGTTTGGTAATTCTTAAATTCCTGATAAAGAAGGAAGAAAATAATCAATAACGAGATTATCGAAACAATCAAAATTATTCTTGATGCTTTCTCTTCACTTTCAAACTGACCACCATATTCCAAATAATAGTTTTCTGGTAATTCAATGCTTTGAGAAACAGAATTCTTTATTTCATTTACAACACTTCTTACGTCTCTTCCTGCAACATTCGCAGAAATCACAATCTTTCTTTTTACGTTTTCTCTGTTGATAACATTTGCACCTTTGCCTGATTTTATCTCGGCAACTTGACCAAGAGTAACTTTTTCACCGTTCCAAGTATCAATCATAGCATTTGAAATAGCGTCAAAGTTATCTCTGTACTCATCTTTCATTCGGAGAACAATATCGAAAGACCTTTCGTTTTCAAATACATTTCCTACAACCTGACCGGCAAATGCCGTATTTACGAAATTATTAAATCGTTCCATTGAAATTCCAAGTCTTGCCAACATTTCTCTGTTGGGCTTGATATGAACTTGCGGAACTGTAACAATCTGTTCAACACTAAGGTCTGCGACACCGTCAATTGTTGAAATATTGCTTTTTATATCATTGGCAAGATTATACATTTTTTCAAGGTCCGTACCAAAGAGTTTGATTGCTATACTTGTCTTAGCACCTGAAATAATATGGTCAATTTTATGACTAATCGGCTGTCCGAGATTAAATACTATGCCTGTTATTGAGGACAATTTTTTTCTAACATCAATTAAAAATTCATCTCTTGAGCGGTCTTTAAGAACAAAGGGTGTTTCAATTTCCGAAATACTTGACCCGAAAGAATGTTCAGATAAATCCGCTCTGCCTGTCTTTCTTGCAGTAGAAACTACTTCAGGAATTGATAGAAGTGCTTCTTCTGCCTGAGTGCTAATCTTTATTGATTCTTCGAGTGAAATACCCGGTGTTGTTGCAACTACTATTGTTAGTGAACCCTCATTAAAAACAGGCAGGAAATTTCTACCAAGATATTGGGTTGAAATAAGTGATATAATCAGTATCAGACTAACTGTGATTAATATTTTCTTTTTATGATTGAAAGCAACTGTTAAGGTTGACTTATAAATTTTCTTCAAATAAGCGATAAGTTTAATATCACCTTCTCTTTTACCTAATAATTTATCATTTGTTATAAGATAACTGCACAAAACAGGAGTAATGGTAATTGAAACTATCAATGAAGCAAACAGAGAAATGATGAATGCTATTCCAAGTGGCTGCAACATTCTTCCCTCAACTCCACTTAAAAAGAACAATGGAAGAAATGCAACTATGATTATTACCGTTGCATTTATTATTGAAGCTCTGATTTCCTTAGAACCCTCAAATATTACTTTGATTGGATTTTCTTTTTCTTCTTTAGGCTTATGGAAGTTTTCTTTTAATCGTTTAAATACATTTTCTACATCTATGATTGCGTCATCAACTAATGAACCAATTGCAATCGCCATTCCTCCCAAGCTCATTGTATTAATGTTCAATCCAAGTAATTTCATTACGATTATTGTTGTGAGCAAAGAAAGAGGTATTGCAAGCAATGAAATTATCGTTGTTCTGAAACTCATTAAAAATATAAACAAAATTATAATAACAAAAACAGACCCTTCAAGCAGTGCTGTTTCAATATTAGTAATTGATGTATTGATAAAATTTGCCTGATGGAATGGTTCAGTTTTGAACTGAACATTTCCGGGTAATGTGTTTTTTAATTCATCCAAGTTGTTTACAATTTTTTTCGTTAAGTCAATTGTTCCAATACCGGGTTGTTTTACAACAGTGAAAATTACAGCAGGTTTAGTTTTGTAAGAAGCATCATTGATTCTTTGTGCCGCAGCTATTTTAACATCAGCAACATCGTTGATTCTGATAGGGTATCCATCATTCATTTTGACAATGCTTTTACCAAATTCTTCAGGTATTGTTGTTCTGGTCATACCACGTATGATATATTCATTTCCATATTGATTAAAGAAACCGCCATTAGAATTTTCATTCAGTTTTTTACAAGCATCGGTAAGTTCATCAAAAGTAATTCCGAAATTTTTCATCTTCTGCAAATCAGCTTGTATCTGGAATTGCTTTTCGTCACCACCCATAATCGTTACTTGTGCCACTCCACCCAAGGATAATAGTCTTGGCTTTACGTTCCAGTCTGCTTGAGTTCTTAAATCCATCAAGCTGAGAGAATCAGAAGTCATAGCAAATATTATTATTTCACCGAGAAGTGAGGTTTGTGGAGCAAGAATAGGGGCAGTAACTCCTTCAGGAAAATTACCTGAAATTTGTGATAGTTTTTCTGTTACAGTCTGTCTTGCTTTGAAAATATCAGTTCCCCAATCAAATTCTACCCAAACAATTGAAAAACCCATTGTTGAGTTTGAGCGTACACGTCTGACTGAAGGTGAACCGTTGACAGCTGTTTCAATCTGAAAAGTTACCATTTTTTCAACCTCTTCGGGAGCCATACCATTTGCATCAGTCATAACAACAACTGTTGGAGCACTCAGGTCAGGAAATATATCTACTTCCATATCTTTGGCAACAAATATTCCTACCACCATGATTACAACTCCGGCAATAAGAACAACCATTCTGTTGTTCAAAGAAAAATTCAATATTTTATTTAACATAATTTTCTTCCTTTAATGAGCATGAGTTTGTGATGGTAATTCTGATGTTTTTGAAGCAAGCATAACCCTGTAAGTTCCCTTATTGACTATCACCTCATTTTGATTCAAACCCGAACCAACAAGGTAATTAAATCCATCGAAACCTTTGATTGTTACTTGTCTTTTCTCGAACAATTCTCCATGTTTTTGAACAAATACAAAATAATTCCCCTGGTCTTCCCATATTGATTCTTTAGGAACAGTAATCGAATTTGGTAAATTATTTCCAAAAAGATATACTGTTAAAAAAGTATTTGGAAGAAAATTGAGTTTATTTTCAATTTGCAGATAAATAGTTACAAACCCTGATGAACCTGAACTTATCGGACTGCCTGAGACTTTGCCGTTAAGTTCTTTTATATTGATTGTTTTATTATCAATAACAAAGTTCGCATCTTTGATACTACTGAGTTTGGAAAACTCTTTTGAAGGTATATCAACCTGAATCATCATTTTTTTATTGTTTGAAATTACTGCAAGAGGAGTTCCGGCTTCAACAAACTGACCTGAATTTATCATCAGTTTTTTTAAATATCCACCTTTTGAAGTCTTGATAATTACTTTCTTGCCTTCTGAAGATTGGGAATAGTTCTTGAAAATAGCTTCTGCATTCTCGAATGATGCTTTGGAATCTAAGTATTCTCTCTCTGATGTTATTTTGGATTTATAAAGTTCTGTTATTCTTTCATTCTCTTTTTTGGCTCTTTCAAAATTTGATTTTGCTTGAGCATATTTTAATTCCATATTATCCTCTCTTAAACTTCCGGATTTAATTGAGAATAATTTGCTACCGGAAGAAACTTGTTTACCGGGAGTCAGTGTATTATCGAGAATTTCAACAACACCGGATGTAGTTGCTGTTATAATTATCTCGTCTGCAGGATTGTTGATTATTTTACCTGTTGCTTTAATTGTTTCTGAAAAGTTGGAAGGAATAATGTGCATTAAAGAAAAATCTATTTTCCATGATTCTTCCTTCAAAAAACTTATACCATTTTCGGATGGTTTTTCATTCTTCTTCGCTTCATCTAAAGTCCGATAACATTTCTGTGTTGGAACTCTTATAGTATCTTTTATTCCTCCCTCTGAATAAATAAATTCTATCTCAACACTACCTATTTTCTTAGCTGAATATGAAGTAATGAAAATTCCTTCCCGTGTTATAGCTTTTACTTTTATTATCTCATTGCACGAACCGCTTAAGATAATTTCGAGTGAACCTTTTGTAATTGGCTTAAAATCTGATAATTTTGTGAAATGAACTACAAACTCGCTTTCCTTACCGATAATAAGCGGAGTCATTTCAGCAAAAAGTTCATGCTTTGCCGAAAATACCGTAAATCTTATATTTTCTATCTCACCGCCACCGTGACCATGTGCTTCATGTTCACCGGCTGAATGGTCATGAGATTCAAATTTTGTTTTTGAACATGCTACTAAAATAAGCATGAGCAGAACTAAACTAATATATTTAGTCATAAATATCCCTAATTGATAAAAAAAATTCTATTTATATTTGGATGAGTATTAGGATAAAACAGGGGGTGCTCTCAAACCAAGAGATAAACCTGTCTGAGTCAGATAAAAGTTCTTTTCATCGGATTGGAAAGTATCAATTTGTATAGGTTCAGGTAGTCTGAAACAAAATATAGTTTTAGAAGTTTCCGGATAATCTAATTGTTGTGTCGATGACTGAAGAGTTCTAATCTGGATTAAATCATGTGATTGCAACAAATGGCTATGTGGAAAAGGAATTTCATGATGATCATCACTATTGTCATTTGTATTATGGTGATTTTCAGCATTATTATTGTGATTATGTGAATCGATTTGGTGATAAATCAGGTGCTTTATTTCATCAGTAATATGCTCATGTGGCTGTAAATCATGTGTTATATTCAGCAAATAAGCAAAAACAATAAATAATATATTAAATTTATTTCTCATTAAGATTAAATACGAAAATATTTCAATAATATTTTTTTAAATTTAATGACATATTTTTAAAATATCAAGCGTTAGATTAAAAAATAGCACTGTGAGTCTGACTGGAGTCGAACCAGCGACCTCTTCCGTGTCAGGGAAGCGCTCTAGACCAACTGAGCTACAGACTCGGCTTTAGAAGATAGAAAATAGAATAAAGAAGATAGAATAAGAAAGAATAGTAATTAGTTATTGTTAATTAGTAATTATTTCTAGTCTTCCATTAATTCTTTTTCCTTTTTGGATTGAAGCTCGTCAATTTTTTTGATGTAATCATCAGTAAATTTTTGAACTTCTTCCTCACCGTATAATCGGTCGTCTTCCGAAAAGTTTTTATCTTTTTCGCCTTTCTTCAGGTCATCCATATTTTCGCGGCGAATATTTCTGACAGCTATCTTTCCTTCTTCGGCAATTTTTTTGCTAACCTTAACGAATTCTTTCCTTCGTTCTTCTGTCAGCGGTGGTACGGGAATTCTTATTACATTTCCATCATTTTGTGGATTAAATCCCAAATCAGCCGATTGAATTGCCTTTTCAATTACTGACAGTGTGCTTCTGTCCCATGGCTGTATGACTATCATACGTGCATCAGGTACCGATATACTTGCAATCTGCGATAAAGGTGATAGGGAACCGTAATAATCAACTTTAACACTATCAACCAAGGATGCTGAAGCTCGTCCTGTTCGAACTTTCTCCAACTGCTTTGCGGTGAAATCAAGCGATTTCTCCATAGCTTCTTCGGTTTTCATCAAAATCTCATCTACTTCCATAACAAATCTTCAAATTTCTGTTTAAATAACTCAAATCCTAATACAAAATTAAAATTATTTTACCACAGTTCCTAACTTTTCACCATTTAAAAGTCGTTTCAAATTTCCTTTTTTATTAATATTAATAACATTTATCGGAAGTCTGTTTTCCTGACAAAGTGTTATTGCAGTTTGGTCCATGACCCTCAGATTCTGCTCCAATACATCATGATAAGATATATTTTCAAAGAATTTTGCATCGGGATTTTTCTCCGGATCAGAATCGTAAACCCCGTCCACACGAGTACCTTTTATAATTATATTTGCTTCAATCTCTATTGCCCTCAACACAGCCGCAGTATCAGTTGTAAAGTAAGGATTACCGGTTCCTGCACCAAATAATACTACACGGTTTTTCTCAAGATGCCTGATGGCTCTGCGCCTTATCATAGGTTCGGCAATCTGTTCCATTTTAATAGCTGTCTGTAATCTTGTAGGTACGCCTTCTTTTTCCAAAGCATTTTGGAAAGCAATGCAATTAATTACTGTCGCAAGCATTCCCATATAATCGCCGGATACTTTATGAATACCATGAGCCGCCGCTTCGATTCCCCTGAAAATATTTCCTCCGCCAATAACAACTCCTATCTCCACACCCATATCATATACTTCTTTTACCTCTAAAGCAAAGTTTCTGAGTGTCTCAGGGTCGATGCCGAACTGATGATTTCCCATCAGAGCTTCACCGCTTAGCTTCAATAATATTCTTTTATGTATCGGCTCCATAATCAACTATAACAATTACTTAATAATAGTTTTCCTTGTTCCCTTCTCCCTTTTCCTTTCTCCTAAGATTAATCTATCGTTTCGCCAAGGAAATACCTGACAAAGCCGTTCACCTTAACTTCATTTCCGCTGTCTGTTGAAATTTCTTTAACAACATCTTTGATGAACTTTGTTGAATCTTTTACGAATTGTTGTTCAACAAGACATTGTTCCTGATAAAATTTATTCAATTTACCCATAGCAATTTTTTCGGCTATTTCAGGTTTTTTACCTTCAGCAACTGCGGCTTCCTGATAAATTTCCAATTCTTTATCAATTACATCCTGAGAAACATCTTTTCTGTCAACAAAAAGTGGATTCATTGCGGCAATCTGCATTGCAATATCCCTTATCATAGCAAAAGACTTCTCTGATGGATTTTGAATAGACATATCAATCAATACAGATAGTCTGCTTCCGGCATGAATGTAACTTGCTAAAAAACCGTCAGTTGTTAATCTTGCGAATCTTCGGATTTCAATTTTTTCGCTGAATTTTGCAAGCAACTCATTATATAGACCGTTGACTGTATCATTACCAACTTTCAAAGCCATAACATCTTCAATTGTTTTTGGATTGTTAGCCAAAATTGTTTCACAAACCTGCTTTGTAAATGCTTCAAAGCCTTCATTTTTAGCAACGAAATCTGTTTCACTGTTAACTTCAACGATTGCGGCATTTTTACCGTCATCAGTTGTTAATGCAATAACTAAACCTTCATTAGCTGAACGGTCTTGTCTTTTTGCCAAAGCAGCCGCACCTTTTTTTCTTAAATATTCAATGGCTTCGTTCATATTACCATCAGTTTCAACAAGTGCTGTTTTGCAATCTCCCATTCCTGCCCCTGTCTTTTCCCTGAGGTCTTTAACCATTTGTGGTGTTATTTGTCCCATAATAAAAATCTTTCTTCTATACTTTATTTAATAATCTTCAAATTAATCCTTGTTTTCAGTATCTGTCTTAGGTTCTTCAGCAACTTTTGATTCAGCTACTACAGGTTCTTTAACTTCAGGTTCAGCTTTCTGTGCTGTCTCAGCTTGTGGTCTGAATCTGTCATCATCCCTGCGTCCGCCTTTTCGGGGACCTTTTTTAGCTACACCACCGGCAGGTTTTCTTGTACGCATTTTTCTCTTGATTTTAGGATCTTCGTCAGTCATATCGGATTCTTTTGCACCCAATTCTCCGCTTGCTTCGAGTTCGGCTCTTCTGGCATTTGCTATTGAACTACCGTCAATTATACTTTTTGCAAATACTTCAGAAATTATTTCAATTGCTTTAACGGAATCATCGTTGCATGGAATCGGAAAATCGACTGTCTCAGGATCGCAATTAGTATCAACAAGAGCAATTACAGGAATTCCCAATATTTTGGCTTCTTTAACAGCAATATGTTCTTTCTTAATATCAACAACAAATAAAGCACCGGGGAGTCGTGTCATTTCTTCGATACCACCGAAAACTGAACGCAGACGGTCTTTTTCCCTGGTTAAAAGTAATCTTTCCTTTTTTGTGATTTTCTCAAAAGTACCGTCAACTTCCATTTTATCAATTCCGTTGAGTCTTTTAATGCTTTTTCTTATTGTGGCAAAGTTGGTTAACATACCGCCAAGCCATCTTTCAGTAACATAAGGTTGAGTACAGCTTAATGCTTTTTCCTCAACTATTTTTCTTGACTGGCTTTTTGTACCGACAAACATAACGATTTTACCCGATGCAGCAATATCGTTAATTGCTTG
>CAZEHW010000097.1:0-11959 GCA_964511865.1 uncultured Hyphomicrobiales bacterium
CTGTTGCTATTGGCGGTGATGTTTCTGAATCAGGATACGATTCACATTCGGAAGTAGCAATGGTGCCAACTTATGACATTCCTTCAGAATATATAGATGAAAATGCCAGGCAGTTCCGTTTCAGTAACGGCACAACCACAGATGACCATGGAATTCATGTTGTAGGGTACAAAGAACAGGATGGAAAATTCTGGTTTTTAATCAAAGATTCCGGAGCCGGTTCTCGAAATGGAAATAACAAAGGGTATTATTTCTATCATGAAGATTATGTTAAATTAAAGATTATGAGTTTCATGGTTCATAAATCTGTAGTAGCAGATATATTGAAAAAATTCAAATAACAAAATAATATATTGTCAAATACCGGAACACTTTAAATAAAAACTGAATACCAACATGCCTGTCAGTATTCAACTTTTATCCGTAAACTCTAAGATCGAAGATCTAAATTCTAAGATCTAAATTAACTGCTAATGGCCTTGAATATACTGAGATATTTCGCTTATTCTGTATGTATAGATATAGTACATATATCCAAAATAAAGGAAAAGAAGAAAAGCACCTTCCATCCTTGAAACTTCAAGCTTTGTCCACGCTAAAGGTAATAATATTATTGATATAAGCACCATGACAGTCATATCAATATAATTTACTGCATTAGCTCCCGTTAGGATTATCGGTTGAATCAAAGCAGCAACTCCTAAAATACAGAGAATATTAAATATATTGGAACCGACAATATTGCCGATTGAAATATCACCTTCTTTTTTAATTGCAGCAACCACAGAAGTAGCCAATTCAGGTAAACTGGTACCAAGTGCGACAACAGACAAACCAATAATTACATCGGAAACTTCGAGAATAGTGGCTATCTTGATAGCACCACTGATGAATAAATTTGCTCCAATTACAAGAACAACCAAACCACCAAGTATGAGGAAAAAATCTTTCCATGTTTTACCTTGTAATCGTTTTATGAATTCATCATTACTTAGTTCTTCTTTTTTTGCAGCACGCATCGTGTAAATATTATATGCAATAATTCCAGCAAAAAGAATTAATCCGTCAACACGGCTTAAACTCTGGTCAAGTATCATTAAAATTAAAACAAATGTAACGGCAATCATGATTAGAATATCTGTTTTAATTAATTTTAAATTTACTTTTATAGGGCTAATAAGTGCAGAGATTCCCAATATTAAGGCAATATTACATATATTTGAACCAATAACATTTCCAAAAGCAATAGCGGCATTACCTCTAATGGCAGCAGAAACACTAACAACCAATTCCGGACTGCTTGTGCCAAATGCTACAATTGTTAATCCAACAACAAGTGGAGTAATACCTCTTCTGATTGCTACAGAGGCACTCCCTTTTACTAGTCCTTCAGCACCAAAGTAAAGAAAAAGACCTCCTGCAAGAAGACCTAATATCGAAAATAAAATTGTTTCTAATGTATCCATTTATAAAATTAATAAATTTTTTTTAAATATAAATAATAATAATGATAAAATTTCTAATAATCGACTAATAATTCAAAATTTCATTAGCTCTAAAAGTGTAAATATAATACATGTATCCAAAATATATGAATAAAAGAAATAATCCTTCAAGTCTTGACAGTTCAAGCTTAGTCCATGCAAGCGGCAATAATATAATTGATATTAAAATCATTACAACTATATCAATATAGTTAACCTGATTTGCCCCTTCTAAAACAATTGGCTGAAAAAGTGCAGCAATGCATAAAATACATAAAATATTGAAAATGTTTGAACCAACAATATTCCCAATAGAAATATCACCTTCTTTTTTTATTGCTGCAACTATAGAAGTTGCTAATTCTGGTAAACTCGTGCCAAGTGCGACAATTGATAAACCAATTATTAAATCAGATACTTCCAACATTCTTGCAATGTTTACTGCTCCGTCAATGAAGAGATTAGCTCCAACAACAAGAATAACGAGACCCCCTATGATAAATAAAATATCCAACCAGGTCTTTGATTTGATTTCAGAAATTACTCCTACATCTATATTTCTTTCCTTATTTGCTGAATACAAGGTAAAACCTGTGTATAGTATTATACAGGAAAAGAGAACTGCACCGTCAAATCTTCCAATAGTATGGTCCAAAATTAGCAACACAAATAAAAATGTTGCAGCTATCATTACAAGAATATCTGTTTTAATCAATTTCAAATTGACCTTAATTGGGGATATTAAAGCAGCTAATCCCAAAATCAAAGCGATATTACATATATTTGACCCAATAACATTTCCTATTGCAATAGCTGCATTACCTCTCAGTGCAGCTGAAACACTAACCACCAATTCAGGACTGCTTGTACCAAATGCTACAATTGTTAATCCAACAACAAGTGGAGTTATGCCTCTTCTGATTGCCACTGAGGCACTACCTCTTACTAGACCTTCAGCACCAAAGTAAAGAAAAAGACCACCGGCAAGAAGCCCAAAAATTGAAAATAAAATTGTTTCTAATGTATTCATTACTTTATCAAGTAATTAATTAAAATAGTTTTATTAAGAAAAATTCAATTTAAGTGATTTTAATTAATAGTGCAAATATTTTTTATTTTTCTTATTCTTTCCAATACCCCAGGATGAGAATAATGAATAAAAACATAAAAGGGGTGTGGAGTTAAATTAGACAGATTGTCTTTTGATAATTTTTTCAGAGCATTTATCATATCCTCGGCTAAGTTGCTGGTTTTTATAGCATAAGCATCTGCTTCATATTCATTTTTTCGTGATAGGATATTAAGAAATATAGATAATATCATGTCAATAGCAGAAAAAAGCATTCCGAAGAATATCAATCCGGTATAAATTGAAATTTCTTTCATATAGAATGCATCGAACAATCCTTTCTCATTTAAAAATATTGAAAGAAGATAAAACAAAATACCTGTATGAATAAAACTGATTATCATGTTTATTAAAATATGCTTTTTCTTGTAATGTCCAATTTCATGGGCAAGAACCGCTACTAATTCATTAATAGTGTGGTTTGCAATTAGCGTGTCAAAAAGAGCAATCCGTTTGTTCTTTCCGAATCCTGTGAAAAAAGCGTTGCTTTTTGAAGAACGTTTTGAGCCATCAATAACAAAGACATTTTTTAATGGGAATTTAACTGATTTAGCATAATCTATTATTCGGTTTTTTAACTCACCTTCTTCCAAAAGTGTAAACTTATTGAATAATGGCATAATCCATGTTGGTGCTATAAATTGAATTATCAATCCAATTATAATAACAGCCGCCCATCCGTAAACCCATGTATATTCACTTCCGGTTTCAAAAATGTAGAGTACCAAAGTTAAAATTCCACCTCCAATAATAAAACCTAACAATGTAGATTTCAATAAGTCGAGAATAAATGTTTTTGGAGTTGTTTTATTAAATCCAAATTTCTCCTCAATCACAAATGTAGAATATATACCAAAAGGTAAGGATAATATTGAATTTACGAAAACCAATATACCAATATAAGCTAAACCCCTGAGAATATTATTACTCATTTCAGCCCTGACAATTTCGTCCAGCCAGTTGAATCCACCCGAAAACCAAAAAATTAGAATCAGAGATAGTTCAAAAATAGAAGTTACGAATCCGAATTTTGTCTTAGTTATGGTATAATTTTGAGATTTTCTGTACCTTTCTTCATCATAGACATCCTTAAATTCTTCAGGCAGAGATTGCTTTAAATTTCTTAGATTTAAAATATCCGCAACCATTTCCAACAAAAAGCCGCTTATGATTGTTACTAAAATAATTATGGCAAATATATTCAAAATTATTTCCTTGTTTAATTAAAATTTATAATTTTGCATTAAAACGATAGGATAAGAAAATAATTTGATAGGCATTGTTTGTTGGAAATATTTGAAAATTTTAGGAAAAAAAAAGTTTGTCATTCCGAACGCAGTGAGGAATCCAATATTCATGCGGTTTCTGGATTCTTCACTCCGCTTCGTTCCGTTCAGAATGACATTTCACAGAAGTTACCTTTAAATAATTTAGAGCAGAAAATCGAAGAGTTGGCAAACGACTTCGAAAACGGAAGCAGTGTAATTGCTTTAAAAGCTCTCAAAATCTTTACAGAAGAAATTGAATCCGTCATCCTGAGCTTGTCGAAGGATGAAATAGAAAAGTTCAAAAACAAAATTATTAATGCTAAACCGGCAATGTTTGCTTTAAGAAATGTAATGGAATATGCCTTTATGTTAAATCAAAATGGCAATCATCCGCATGAAATCAGAAATGAAATTCAGAATAAAATGAAATTAGCTTCGGAAAATATAATTGATAAAGCTTCACATTATTTAAAAGATAACAGTTTTCATTCAATTGCTACTTGCTCATATAGTAGTACAGCATTGAATCTTTTTAAGCAACTGAAAAGTTTGAATTATGAATTCAAAGTCCTTGCCTTAGAATCAAAATGGAATGGGAGAGATTATTCAAAAAAAATTTTTGATGAATGTAAAAATTTAATGATTGAAGTTCAAATCCTTAGTCCGGAAGAATTAATTGCAAACGAATTTGATTGTAGTATCATCGGTGCAGATTCAGTTATTCCGGATATTGGAATTGTCAATGGACTTCCATCAAAGCTTTTCTCTAATATAGTTAAAGATAGGTCAAAACCACTTTTTGTTATTGCAGAATCGTTTAAAATGACTGAGGATAAACATTTAGCTGATGGTTTCGAATTTGTACCAATGGAAAATATCACAGCCATATTTATAGATAGTTTGTTTGAAGAATGTACTAATCAAATGTACTAATCATAATCTCAATAGCCCTAAATATTAATCAGAAATAAAAAAACAATAAAGCAATTAATCAAAATTCTCATAATAACAAGGAAATTCATATATTTGAATTTTTAATATTATTAAATCTGGTATAATTAATGAAATTTAGCGTTATAATTGTAACAAGAAACAGAAAAGATGACCTTCGTGTTTCTTTGGAGGGCTATTTAAAACAGACTCATAATGATAAGGAAATCATTGTTGTTGACAACGAATCAACTGACGGAACTATTGAGATGATGAAAACTGACTATCCGGATATTGAGTATTTGTGGCTTCCCGATAATTTTGATATTCGTTCTATTAACATTGGTATCGAAATGTCTTCCGGTGATATAATTTGGAGAACAGACAGTGACTCACATCCCGAAAGTGAATTTGCTTTTGAGCAGGTTGAAGATATATTTAATAATAATCCTCATATTGACATTATTGCGACTGAAGATATAGAAGTTAGAAAAGGTATGCAGCCTTGGGAATGGTATCCATTACCTATTGATAAAACTAAAGTACCTGAGGATGGTTTCAAAGCTAACTTTTTTCCCGGAACAGGTGCCGCTATAAAAAGAAAAGTTTACGACAAAATCGGAGGTTTTTGGGAATTTGGATTTGAAGAACTGGACTTCTGTACAAGGGCTATTGTTGCAGGATTCAATGTCAGGTATTTCCCGAATATAAGAACTTTACATTATGCTTCACCATTTGACAGGGACAATCCAAATCGTTGGGTTAAAGCATCCAAACAGCATATTAGATATAATTGGCGGTATTTTCCTCTAAGCAAAGCCATAGGACGTTCCTCCCAAATCTTTTTTTACCAGATAATTTTTGGGATAGTTAATCGGCTTCCTATTGGTTCTATTATTGAAGGTATGCTCGGAATGCTCGAAATGATGTTTTACACCTACAGAAATGAAAGAGCAGTAGTTCCAAGAGACAAACTAGTGGACATTACACTTGGCGTTTCTGTAGCACATACTCAATACAGATTTTTCAAACAGGTAATCGGAAATAAATTAAAGAGATTGTGGAAAAGCTGAAAATTTTGCAATTGGTACCAAGGTTTCCATTTCCTCCTGATGATGGAGGTAAGATTGGTATTGCAAATATTTACAGAGAGTTTTCTGAAAATGGGGCAGAGGTAACTCTATTTTCACTCGGTGATGAAATATTATCAGACGAATTAATAGCAGATGCCGAAAAATACGGTAAAGTTCATTTGTTCAAACACAATACAGAAAACAGCTTTTCCAGAATATTGAGTTCTGCTATACTTTGGCAGTCAATTTACCTGAAAAAACATAACAGCAAATCAATCAGAGCAGAAATTGAGAAATTAATTTATACTGAGAAGTATGATATTATTCATGCCGACCATACTTGCATGGCTCCCCTTGCTTTATATACAGGAAAATTATTGAAAATTCCTGTAGGTCTTCGGCTTCATAATATCGAGCATACAATCTGGGAAAGATATGCTGAAGAATTATCAGGATTGAATCCAAAAAAATATTATGTGCTTCAACAGGCATCAATTCTGAAAAAAGCAGAAGCAGAAATAATCGGAAATGTCGATATAAATTTTGCTATTACTGAACCTGACAAAGAAAAAGCATTACAGTTTGCTCCAAAAGCAAATGTACTTGTTGCAAGTGCAGGTGTTAACCCTGATGAGTGGCTACCTGATGGTTCAATTGAAAGAAATCCCTATGAAATAATCTTAGCTACTACGTATCATTGGATACATAATGTTAATGGTTTGAAATGGTTTTTATCTGAGGTTCTCCCATTAGTACAAAAAGAAATTCCCGATGTCAAATTAACTCTTATCGGCAAGGAAGCACCCGAATGGCTTGTTAACTACAAAGAAAATGGTGTTAATGTACTTGGTTATGTTGATAAAGTAAAGCCATATTACAACAAAGCGACTGTAAACATTGCACCGCTTTTCGTCGGTGGCGGAATCAGAATTAAAATTCTCGAAGCAATGGCAATGGAATTACCGGTAGTGGCAACTTCTCTTGCCGCAGAAGGTATTAAAAAGCCTGAAACTGGACTTTTCATAGCAGACAATAAGGAAGATTTTACAAAACAAATTATCAATCTATTACAAAATCCCGAATTTGCAAGACAATCAGGTAAAACAGCAAGACAATTTGTGAACAATGAATACTCATGGAAAAAGAATGTAGGAATTATGGTTGATGAATATAGGAGATTATCTGAGCATTAATATAAATTCTACCTGCAAGGTTTTATTAAAAATGTCAGGCTATTTTCCCAACTTATTATAAATTATCAGATATTTATCTTTTTCAGACCTTCTTGCTACGTCATAAGTTGTATCATAGACTTCATGGAAAATATATTTATAAATTTCCTCAGGCACATTATTTTTCAATGCCCAGTCAATCAGCCCTTTCCTGAATGGTTCTAACGAAGGAAATGAAATAATTCCATTTTCTTTATCAAATATCCCAGCCCTTAAATCAAATTTCCCATCAGGAGGTGGTGCCCCTGTTGAATTATTTATCCAGTCGACATTCAAAATGTCAACTAACTTATCACCAAAATCATTCAAATATTCAAGTGTATCATTATTTTCATTCATCCAGCAAATTTTAACTTCAGCATTTGATATATCAATGTTTGTTTCCCCGACATAGTATTTATTTTTTAATTGTCTTTCCCATAAAGTTCTGAACCCAGGTTGCATATTAGGTCTGTAAATAAGTTTGAGTATTATTGTATCATTTTCAAGAATTTGCGAAGAAAAGTTACCATAAAACAGGTCATCATCTTTACTTGTTGTTTCTCCTTCAATGCGGTATGAAACAGCATAAAATCTATCGGCTCTTAAATTTTTAATACTTATAATCCCAATATAATTATCTATCGTATAATCAGTTGAATCCATTTTTAACCAAATGTATCTTTCGACATCTCCCATATAGATTTCAGAATTTTTCATATTTTCAGTATATTTTTCACCTAATAGAGTTTTTATTGGATTCAAGTATGCAAATGCTACACCCCAAGCTGAAACAGTTCCCTGTTTTACATCCTTTGTAGATTCCCATACTTCAATTTCTTTTATCCTGTAATACTTTGCCTTTTCTGAGTTAGGTATTACCGGTATATAATTACTGTAATAATCTTCACAAATTGATTCATAAGCAGTATCGAGAATGAAAAAATTAGTAGCAAAATCATATGCATGAAGTGTTGTAGTTTTAATAACTTTTAATGGTTCTGGCTCAATTGTACCATTATCAGAGCAACTTAAAACAAGAATACATATCAAAATGATTATGGGGGTTTTCATTCCAATTCCTATCAGAATATTTTGTTAAAATATAACTTATCTTTAGTTAAAAGAATTTTATCAATTGCATCTATTTTCTCTACCCAACCTGCTCTTCTTCGGATATTACAATAATCTTGTCGCCTTCGGAAAAGAAAATCTGATTTGATTTCTTGGGATTAACGATAACACCGTAAGCAAGCATATACTCTTCTCCTGCGGGTGTTTTGTTCTCCTGTAACTTGTAACCAATAGCGATCTGATTTCTCTGTCTTGCCGATTCCAATATTGTGTAAAAGTTAACAGGTCTGCCAAGCTCTACATAATTTTCTGCCGGCTTAATATATATTGCAGGTCCTCCGGCAGTAAACAAATCTTCAAATACAGTTTTCAATTCTTTATTCTCGGAAATCTGTGCAAGCATCAAACTGTCCAATTTAACACTAACGATAAAGTCATCAGTATGAGTGATCTCAGCGAGTTTCCTGTTCCTGTCGTCGAGCATCTCACTTACAATCGAAAAAGTATGTCCTTTTTTATCTGCTATATCGCGTAAGTGGAGTAAAGTGCTTAACGTCCTTGCATCTGTGGATTGAACGTCAGATAAATCTGTCTGACTAAGAACTATAATATGGTCGTATTGTTCAATATTTAATTCGTCCAAAATACCTCTGTTGGTTGTGTCACCATACCAATAAGAAACTGTCTGGTGTGCAAGGTCAGAGCAATGAAGGGAAAGCTCGGTTTCTGCAACAGGATTTTCAGATACAACTGTTATTTTTGAACCGGGCCAAACATAGTTGTCAAGCTCGTTAATAATTAATGGTGAACGTCTGTTCCAACCCAATATCAAAGTACTTTCAGGTTTTGGCGGAATATATTTTGGTGCTACTCTGATTGCTCCCGGGTCTATTCCATATTCTCTTAACCCTGAAACGATAACTGTATCATCATCTTCAGAAACTGCTATTACTTTGTCTCCTTGTTCAAATTTTGTGTTTAAAGGAGGTTTAATCATAATCCTTCCGTCTTTTTTACGGACTCCGATTATTGCAGATGTTTCATAAGCAAACATAGTTTCAACAAATGTTTTTCCGATTAACTTCGGTTCTTCCTGGAAGTATATTTCATCCCCGCTAAAGTCTAAAAGCTCCGTGAATACAACCGAAAGTCCCGGTTGACGACAAGTTTGTGCAGTTATTCTCGATATTAAATAATCAAAAATCACAAGCTGAACTTCATCCTTACCCGCTATCTGGGCGATCGGAACATTTTTCGGGTCACGAATTTCTGCGGTAATATGATATTTATGAGGAGCAGGTCTCCTGTTTGGATTATTTGTTATTGCCAAAATAGTTTTAATTACAATAGAGTCAGGGTCTCCGTGTTCAGGTGCTAAAATGATTATTGACCTTGCTTCATGCAAATTAATAATTTCAAGGTCCATTAAGTCAATTGGATTTCCTGTACGGCAAATAATTCTTGTGTTCTCAGTATCTCCGGCTTTAGAACGTATTTCATCCTCCATTTTTATTTTATCCAGATCGGCTAAAATCGCAATGCACGGGTCTTTCTGATTTTCATTGGCAATAACAAGTTCCGAAATAATTTGGAATACCTGAAAAGACCATCCTAATATTACAGTATGATTTGTTTCGACAACAAATGAACGACCTTTACGCAAGTCATTAATTTTTCTGGTTACACCGCTGTTGACAATACCGATAAGAGTACTGACCATCAACACACCGCCAACAGTAGCCAAAAACATAAAGAACAAAAACCAAAAATGTATTGGGTCCTGAGAAATTACTCCTCCATCTAAAGTTCTCAAAATTGTAACCCAAAATACATCTATGAAGTCATAATCCTTTGGATCGAAAACACCCAAAACTGCTTCATTAGGCACACTTCCGGTTATGTAGACGATTAAGGCGATTATAATCATCGAGAAGAATGCTGTTAGGAATAACAAAAATATTGGTGCGAATGTCCCTTTGGACATAAGGTTATCAAATTTGTAGCTAATATGCTGTAAAATAGTTGCTCTTTTCATCTCTGCTTCTTATATTATTGAAAAAAGATTTCTGTTTTAATTATCACTTTTGACAATTGTCAAACTCCCCGATAAACCTAATCCTTATTTTATCGTAGGATAAAGCAAAATTACAAAATATAATTTAACAATTATTTATGTAAAGAACAATATTTTATAAAATATTTTTATGGGACTTGTATTCTTTTCCGGATAAATTTATTATTACCTATCCTTACTTCGCCAATATAATCACCCGATGGCATAGGTCTTCCTTTGTCGTCCCTGCCATTCCAGACAAATTTTTGTTTGCCCGGATGTCTTATCCCTTTAAAAAGAGTTGCCACTACAACAGCTTGAATCGAATAAACAACTACCTCAATTTCCTCGGTATAGTCAAGTTCAAATGTGATAACAGGTGAAACATCTTCGAGTATCCCCAAAAACACTCCCAGTTCCTGAGGAGAAATACTGAACCCGCTTGTTATTTGGTTTGGTAAAAAAGGAACATAAAAAGCATTATTTATCATTTCTTGTCTTTGGACAATTTCGTTACCTGTAGGCATTAATATTTCAGGTCTAATATTTAGATTTTCGAGTGCAATTTGCCAGGGCAAACCCTTCTCCATATCTTTCACAAAACTGCGTCTTCCTTCAAATCGTTTCAAGTCATTATGAATGCGGACAGTTACGGGTATTTTTAACCTCAAAGCTTTGTTATAACTACTGTCCTGAACCGGTGAAGTAATGTATCCGTGAGGTAACCCAGTCTGGTCGAACTCATCATCATAAAGAGGTTTATTAAAAATTGTATCTTTGGTAAAATACTCCAAAGGAGCAAATTTTTCATATTCATTTTTCTCTAAAACCGTTCTTGAAGACTTTGTGCTGTCAGTTTCAATATCTTTGCAGATTAGCGATTGATTCATGCTGAATGTAGATAACCCAACAACCCCAAAAGCTGATATTCTGAAAAAAAATTTCCATTTTCTTCCGATAATCCTATCGTGAAAAGATTTCCAAAACCTCAAACAAAACTGCACCTGTACAACACCTCTAAATTTAATTAAGCTATTTATTTCAAAATTAAGCATATTGACGGAATTAATAAAGTTTTAGGTTAATTGTCAAAAATCAGTAGAAAGTTCATAAAGTTTAAAAGTTCAAAAAGTTCAAAAAGTTCAAAAAGTTCAAAAAGTTCAAAAAGTTCAAAAAGTTTAAAAGTGAGCAAGTATAACATTTTACCCTATACATATAATCCAATATTTTATTTACACCCACAATTGCATTTAAATCCAATTTTTTGTAATATCGGTCGCTCTTGTAACGGTCAGCTGTCCGGTAAACCATTTTGGGGTCAATGTATCTTAATACTTGTTTTATTATTGGATTTTCTGAAAATTTTTTTGATTTGTTCATAGTAATTTGTGCATTAGTTAGCAAAACTGTTTTTCACAAATTCACCTAAGATGGGGGATTTTTCCCTCACATAAATTTTTTTACCGGACAATAGTGTATCGAAATTGAAAATATGATTGAATTTTAGCGAAACATTGCAAAAATATTTGGATATATCTTCTCATTGAACAAAATATTTTTGATAATTAAAAAATTATTTGCATTTTAGAATTTGATATTTGAAGGATATTTATTGGGTTCTTGATATTCTTCAGAAAAAAAGTAAATAAATGAATTTTTAGAACCCACCTTTAATATTGAAATGAAAATTAATCTTTATATATTTTATTTATTTTCTTTTTATTTCATAATCAGTTG
>CAZEHW010000098.1:0-11922 GCA_964511865.1 uncultured Hyphomicrobiales bacterium
TTACTATGGTGGAAAAGATTTATTCTATCCTGATTTTTGTATCGTGGGGTTGTTGATGTTCCATCACCGTTATTATTCATAAAATCCAAACCAATCCTTCCACCAAGAATAAAATGATTGATATTTATATCAAGACCGGCAGTGAATCCTAAAATGTTTTTACGGATTTCTTCATTTTTAAATTCCTGCTCCACGTCTTTGTTGTAAAGTTCGCTGTTAAATGTATCATGCTGTTTAACTAAAAATGAGTATTGTGGACCAACCACTACTGTCATCAATTGATTAACTTTCAAAGCTAACAACAAGGGAACATCAATATAACTTGAAGTACGTGTAAAACTATACTCCAATCCAAGTACTTTACCGTTACCCTGGAATCCTTTCTGAGAAAATAGTATTTCCGGTTGAAAGCCAATGTATGGTCCAAAAGGAATAGCAATAAATGCTCCCAAAGCAAGACCGAACTTGGCATCAGCATCAAATTCTTCACCTTCAGTGTCCCAAACATTTGAGTAGTTAGTACCCACTTTAAATCCGAGGCGTAAGACTTGTCTTGAATCATTGTCATCTGCATTACTAATGTAAACCATAGAAACCATGGCTGCTAACATTAAAATTATTGTTTTTTTCATGATTTTTTACCTTTTAAATGTTATTAAATGTTATTATACAAAAGTAATTCCATTTATCACACAAAACGTTACATAATTAAATAAAATAGTTATATAATTCACACATTTATGTTAAAAGAAATATCTAAAATTTATAGGAAATTATTAGGATTGTCATTCCGAACACAGTGAGGAATCCGGTATTCATGCTGTATCTGGATTCTTTACTTCACTGCGTTCCGTTCTGAATGACATATTTCAGATAATTCATTTTTTAATTTAATTCCAATTTCTGTATTCAGGAATTTTATTTTGTTATATATTTCGACAAGCTCAGGATGACAGGAATTTAGTGAAAAACTAATAGTGAATAGTGAATAATATAATTCGTATTTCGTAATTTTTAATTCGTAATTGATTATAGTCCTTCGACAAGCTCAGGATGACGGGAATTTAGTGAAAAACTAATAGTGAATAGTGAATAATATAATTCGTATTTCGTAATTTTTAATTCGTAATTGATTATAGTTCTTCGGCAAGCTCAGGATGATGGTATTTTTCTTTGTTGTAATAATTCTTCCTCTAACAACTTATATTTGGTGATTTCTTCTTTCAATTTTTCATTGATATCATGTAATTTATTTATTTTCGCTTCAGTATTAATCTCAGAGTTAATAAGGTCAATACGCAAACTCTTTGATTGATTAAACTGTTTCTTTAATATTCTATGTAATTCAAGCAGTTCCTTTTCTTTCTTCTTCAATTCAGAAATATCGGTTGCTATTAGTATGCAATTCTCACCTCCAAGATAGGGAGGTAAGAGGTGAAATGATAGTTTTAAATATAAGTTGTTTGTTAAGGATATAATTAGAACATCATTTGTATTTAGTTGCTGATGAGCAAGCAGATTTTCGATTTTTAAAATGTCATGTATATTAACGAATCGTGTAAGGAATGTGCCTATGACACAATCAATCGGTTCATGAACAAAATCAGCAAATCTCTGATTACAATATAAAATAATACCTTCTTTCGAGAGAGTAACAGCTCCTTCGTTCATTTCTTCTATAAAAGTACGATAAGGTGTCTCGGCAGAACTAATTGAATATACTTGTTCTCCTTTCGAGCCGGAAATCACTATCGCATCTACTTCTCCGCATCGAATAGCCGTAAGGGTTTCTTCGGCTTCAAGCAAACGGGAACGCAATTCTTCATTGTCAATAATGAGTTGTTCCTTTGTTATCGTTACTGGTGTTTTCATAATAAATTAAACTTGATGGAATTCCTGCTAAACATTTACTTTTATCAGGTCTAATCCCATTAAAACTTTCTCTTTGTTTGACATATCCCCAATCAGCCGTCGGAATGGAAGCGGCAGATTTTTTATCAATGTTGGGGCGGCAATTATTTGTTCAGCTTTTGCTAAAGATGGATTTTGATACAGGTCAATAACTTCGAGAACGTAACGGCCTTCGAGATACTCATCACAAATCTTTTTTAGGTTTATTAGTGCCAGGGTCGAACGATGCGTTGTACCTGTTATATATAAACGTAAAATATATTTGCCTTGTTCGGATTCATTCACTGTCAAATCAAACTCTTCAGTTGAACTATTCACTTTTGTTTTTTTCTCTTTCATTTTTTTAACTTTCATATAATTGCATATATAAAATTATTTGTTTGGCAATAAATCCAATCCAACCAGGACCCTCTCGGTATCCGAAAGGTCTCCGATTATTTTTCGTACAGGTACAGGCAATTTTCTTACTAACGTTGGCAAAGCAAGTATCTGATCCTCACCCGCCAACTGTGGGTTTATCAATAGGTCAATAACTTCGATTGAGAATTGGCCTTTTAATTGTTCTTCGCATATTTTTTTAAGGTTTGTAAATGCAGTAAGGGCTTTTGGTGTTTGCCCTGCTACATATAAACGAAGCACCCATTTTTCATTTTCACTGCTTTCAGGTTTTTCTTCTATAATTCTTTTTTCCGTATTCTGTTTCTTAGGTCTCATCGTTTAATCCTATCTTTTTTTTCTAATTACTATTTTCTAATTTTCTATTTTCCGCTTTTCTGCTTTCCGCCATTTTAATTTTATCTTGCACCAGTCGGTGAACCGAATCTTGTTCTGTTTCAATTATTTTCATTGCTTCGGTTTCTTCCGACTCAAAATCGGCATGTAAAGTAGCTATTTGAAATTCTAAAGTTCTGCGTTTTCGTTCAATTTCCCGTTTTTTTCTTTCAATATCCTGCTTACGTGATAACAGTTCGGCATTTTCATTTGCCTCCTGCACCATACGAGCTGAGCCCGTTAAAACTCCGCTTGAACCAATATAAACCTCACGTAATTCGACACCCTTGCCAGTTAAAATGAATTCACGAATTTGATTTGAGTGAGCCATACCCCGCGATTTAAGAACATACATTCCCCTATTTCTTTCACCGCTTAATTCTATATCGCGAAGCAGTAACCATGTATCAATCAGAGATGATATTCCAACTTCAGTGTTCTCCAATGCTCCATCGTTTGCAGTTAAGCTTGTAAACAATGCTGTTATTTGATTTGACTTAAGATAATCTACGACACGCATTAACATTATTTTTACCTCGAACTCTTTTTCACCAATGACGAAAGTATTTATCGGATCCAGAATAACAATATGTGGCTTGAAATCTCTTACAGCTTTGTGAATTGCAGACAGATGCATTTCCAGACCAAAAAATGTAGGTCGAGTTGCCTGAAATTGCAATAGCCCTTTCTTAACCCAGGTATCTAATTTTATACCGATAGAAAGCATATTACGCATTAATTGATTGGGACTCTCTTCGAAACAGAAATAAAGGACACGTTCTCCCCGTTTACATGCCGCTTCAGCAAAATGTGATGCCATGCTGGTTTTTCCTACTCCAGCCGTACCGGAAACCAGTACAGTACTACCGCGAAAATAACCTTTTCCTTCAAGCATTTTATCAAGCGGAATTATCCCACTTGATATTCTTTCATTTGATATAATATGTTTAAGTCCTAAAGATGTAATTGGTAATATTGAAATACCGGCTTCATCTATCAGGAAAGGATATTCATTAGTGCCATGTATTGAACCGCGATACTTTACTACCCGGATACGGCGCGTTGATGTTTGTTCGGTTACCCGATGGTCAAGCATTATAACACAATCTGAAACATATTCTTCCAGCCCTTGTCTGGTTAATGTTTCGTCTCCCCGTTCACCTGTTATGATTGCGGTAACACCTTTCTCTTTTAGCCATCGGAATAAACGCCGCAGTTCGGCACGTAAGATTAGTTGGTTTGGTAATCCGGCAAACAGCGATTCAATCGTATCCAATACAACACGTTTAGCTCCAACAGAATCAATTGCATATCCAAGCCGTATAAATAACCCTTCTAAATCGTATTCACCTGTTTCTTCTATTTCACTGCGTTCAATATGAATATGGTCGAGTACAATTTTCTTTTTTAAGACAAGGTCTTCCAAATCGAAACCAAGAGAGGAAACATTTGTAATTAGTTCTTCATTCGTTTCTTCGAAAGACATAAAAACACCGGGTTCGTTAAATTGGATTGCACCTCGCACAAGAAATTCCATTCCAAAAAGTGTCTTTCCACAACCAGCACCACCACAGACGAGTGTTGGTCTTCCAACCGGTAATCCTCCCTCAGTAATTTCATCAAATCCCTGAATTCCGGTTGGAGTCTTTAAGAGACTCTTTTTATTATGAATCTGTTTTGCTTTTTTCATGCTTTTTTACTATTCAACTGTGCATTAAACTGATTTTACAATAATAAATCATAATAATATTTATAATGTTACATAAGTTTGGGAAAATGTTACATAAATCACACATTTTTTTGTTTTATATGAAATAGAACAAATTAATTAATTTGAATTATTCAATTAGATTGATTTTTTGATAAAATATGACAGATTAAAATATGGCAGCAGAACAAATTGAAATTAATTTTCGTCCCTTTCTTAACTTCTTTTGCTCAATTCCTCTAAAAATACTATATTTCGTTTTTAATTCGTACTGATTGAGGAAAATAAAATGAAAAGCATTTATTACTTATTAATTGTATTATTATTGTTGACAGTGAAAGGATTCTCCCAACCCTTTTCAAGTAACCTTGAATTTCAATTAATGAAGGAAGAAAATCCAAACTTTAAACTTGAACGCAAAAAGTGGATGGAGGATATGCACCGCACTGCTCCTGGCAATGATTATAAATTATTAAATTCCGCTTTAAGGGAACAAAAGCAATTAGCTCGAAAGAATAAGATTGAATCATTGCTGAATTCCGCAACAAAGGACATTCATCTCCTCTCTGATACGGTTGGAGATGGTAAACTTGTCGGCAAGTGGATTGAAAGAGGCAGTAACAATCTTGCAGGGCGTATGCTTACATGCGATATTGACTGGGAAAACAATCTCATATACAATGCATCCTCCGGTGGAAATATCTGGAGAGGAACTTTGGAAGGTCAGGATTGGACTTGCCTGAACAATGGGCTTCAAATGACCAACATTGTCTTACTAAAAGTTATCAACCATAACAATAACAAAAGGATTTTTGCTGTTACCGGGACACGGGGATATTATTCAGATAATGAGGGTTTAACATGGGAAAAATCTACCGGTCTGGAAAAACCACAAAATTGGGGTGGAGTCCGACGTGCAGTAATGTCAAATGATGAGAGTCATTATATCTATTTTTTAGGGAATGAATGGGACTATGATATAAGCAAGAGTGTTACCTGTATTTATCGTTCCACAGATAATGGTGAAACCTTTGAATCTTTGTATAAATCACAAATTAGTGTTGACCGATGCGATTTGTGGACTCCAAAGTATTACAGTTCTGATGTATATTTTCTTCATCTTGACACTTTATCCAAAATCAAAAGTGATGGGACAGTTGAAAAAATCACTAATATTGATAATATTGATTTCAACAATTACAAAGCCGGAAGACTTTCCGGTTCTTCAAATGAAAATGGAACAACTGTTTTTCTTTGGCTTCAAAATAAAGCTGATAACTTCTCACATTTTTATTCGAGTCCCGATGCCGGTTCCACATGGGAAACGTTAGGAACAATAGATTATGGACCTTTTTCAACAAACAGTTTTGAGGCATCTTGCATTCATCCCGAAGCTTTATACTTCGGTGGTGTAAACTGTTCGCGTTCACATGATAATGGCAAAACATGGCAAATTGTTAATAAATGGCCTGAGTACTATGGTAATATGGAAGGAAAACTTCATGCTGATTTGCCGGCTATAAGCAGTTTTATGAATCCCGAAGGTGAAGAAGTTATTATAATCAGCACTGATGGAGGTACTTATATTTCTTATGATAATTTAATTTCTGTGCAAAACATTTCTATGCACAACCTAAATGTCAGCCAATATTACAGCACATACTCCTACCATGATGACCCTGACATTATCTTTGTAGGAAGTCAGGACCAGGGATTTCAAAGAACTACAGCGGTAGCAAATGATGGGACACATTCATTCCAGCAAACCATAAGCGGTGATTATGCACATTTAACTTCAAGTGACGGAGGTAATACTTTATGGCATGTTTATCCGGGATTTACTATGGTTTACAAATTTTTGGCACAACCTTCGATGACAAGCTCGGCATCACTCGATTTCGACTCATGTGGTAATGGCGGACTTTGGATGAGACCTGTTCTTGCTGACCCGAAAGACCCGAATGTTGCCTACTTGGCAGGCGGTGGAAATGATGGATACCATCACATTTGGAAATTGAATTATTCAGGTGGTTCTATTAAATGGAATCAGATGCCCTATCAATTCAGCAATACCGATGTTGTGTCTGCCCTTGCTATTTCAAATATCAATCAAGACTTGTTCTATGCTATGACTAATAATGGTGATTTCTTCTATTCAAACGATAGAGGACAAAATTGGTCATTATCAGAAGGATTCGCAAGACTCGGAGGACATTATTTCTACGGTGCAAGTATTGCTCCTTCCAATGTTGATACTAATACGGTGTATATTGCCGGAAGCGGGTATAACAATCCGGGAGCTTATGTTTCATATGACCATGGACAAACATTTATTCCAATGAATGAAGGTTTACCCAATACACTGGTTTACCGTATAGCAGTTTCTGATGATGACGAATATATCTTTGCCGCTACGGCAGTTGGTCCTTATGTCTATGTCAAATCTGATGAAAAATGGTATGACATAGCCGGAATGAATACACCTGACCAAACTTTCTGGTGTGTGGAATATATACCTTCTATAATGACAGCGAGGTTCGGAACTTATGGCAGAGGTATTTGGGATTTCAAAATTGAAGGAGTAAACAGCATAGCTGAAGTGATGCTTACAGAACCGGTAAATGAACAGGAGGAAGTTGAACTTAAACCGAACCTGAAATGGACTTTATCTGAAAACGCCACTTTTTATCAACTTCAGGTTGCAAAGGACAAAGGATTTCAAGAAATTATTTTTCAGGATGATAGTGTATTAACTAACAATTTTGAAATTGCTGAATTGAAACCTAACGGAACTTATTTCTGGAGAGTGAAAGCCAGAAACAACAAATTAAGCAGTACATGGTCAAGTGCATTTTCATTTAAGACAATCGTTGTTAATCCTCAAATACCAAATATGATCTATCCGGAAAACAATGCCAGGCAGGTTCCGTTAATCCCAACTTTTCAGTGGGAACCTGTGCCTTATGCAAGCTCATACCATCTGCAGGTTTCTAAATCTGAAGACTTCAGCACTTTCGAAATTGATGAGGAGAATATTACTGAAAACACTTATGAAGATTTATATTATTTTACTTATGGAACAACATATTATTGGAGAATAAAATCAAAAATTAATGATTTGGAAAGTAATTTTTCAGACACATATCAATTCACTACAGTAGCACCCAAACCGGGTACACCAACTTTGGTTTATCCATCTTTTGGCCAATCTGATATGCCTCTGAATCTGAAGTTAATCTGGACTGAAGTTGAAAATGCTGACTTTTACACACTAAATTTAGCTTCTGACAATCAATTCAAAAACATGCTCTTTGAAAAAGACTCCATTTATTGGTACACCTATAAATTTTCAGATGAACTTGAAAGCTATAAAATCTATATGTGGCGTGTCAGGGCAAATAATGTAAGTGGAGGCAGTCAGTGGTCTGAAACAAGAATGTTTGTTACAGGTAGTCAGGTTGACGTAGAAGAGAGTAATGATAATTTTAAATTTGTAATTAGTCCAAATCCATTTTCATCCGAAGTAAATTTTGGAATTGAATTGAATGAGTCGGCTTCTGTTTCGTTGAGAATATATGATTTGTTGGGAAATGAAATAATCAAATTAGCTGACAGGCAATTTGAAAAAGGTGCTTATGTCTTATCATTAACATCTGATAAGTTAAATAATAATTTTTCATCAAATATTTACATCGCAAATTTGACAGTTAATGGAGTGCAGATAGTTAGAAGGATTGTTTATTTAAAATAGATTTTTCAGAAATGGAAAGTAATTTTTATATTTTTAAATAAATGGATTTTCTTTATCCCGTTAGGGATTGCAAATCTGTAGATGCTGGTTTAATTTAATCTAAACAAAAATGAAATTTAAAGGAAAACATTACAGAGCAATTTGGGAGGACGAACAAAATCCTCCTGCTGTTCATATTATAAACCAAACACTGCTCCCTCATAAATTTGAAACTGTACGGCTTTCTAATTCTGAAATGTTCATTACCGCAATTAAAGATATGTGGGTTAGAGGCGCTCCCCTTATTGGTGTAACAGCCGCTTATGCCATGTATCAGGCATCTTCGGAAAGTGAAAATGGAAATAAATTCAGAGATAAACTTTTTAATTTTGCACAAAAACTTAAAAATACAAGACCAACTGCTGTTAATCTCGAATGGGCAGTTAATAAGCAAATGAATATAATTGAAAAATGCGAAAACCTTGATGAATGCAGAAAACAGCTATTAATTTCTGCAAGAAAAATTGCTGAAGATGATGTTGATAATTGTAGAAAAATCGGAGAATATGGTTTTAAATTAATTAAAGAAATTGCTGACAAAAAAGCTCTGAGAAGAGATGACAATACAGTCAATATTCTTACTCACTGCAATGCCGGCTGGTTGGCAACCGTTGATTGGGGAACAGCAACTTCACCCATTTATTTTGCTCATAAGGAAGGAATCAAGATTCACGTTTGGGTTGACGAAACACGACCGAGAAATCAGGGAGCTAAACTTACTTCATGGGAGTTAAACAACGAAGGAATTCCAAATACAATTATAGTTGATAATGCTGGCGGACATCTTATGCAGAACGGTCTTGTCGATATGGTCATTGTGGGTAGTGACCGAACAACTTTTACAGGAGATGTTGCCAATAAAATTGGTACCTATCTCAAGGCACTTGCCGCAAAGGATAATAATATTCCTTTTTATGTGGCTTTGCCATCATCAACAATTGATTTTGAAACCGAGGATGGTATCAAAGAAATACCTATAGAGGAGAGAAATCCTGAGGAGGTTCTTTTTGTTGATGGTCTGTGCAATGGAGAAATCAAAAAAGTTTTAATTCCACCTGTCGACAGCAAGGCTTCAAACTTTGCTTTTGACATAACTCCGGCACGTCTTGTAACGGGTTTAATAACCGAAAAAGGAATTTGTAAATCAGACAAAGAGAGTATACTGAATTTATTTCCTGAAAGAAAAAAATGATAAATGATAAAAATAGTCATCCTGAGCTTGTCGAAGGCGGTCATCCTGAGCTTGTCGAAGCTGGTCATCCTGAAGGGTCGACTGACCCTGAGCTTGTCGAAGGATGTTTGTTAATTAGAAATCAGGAACTTTAAATTATGAATGAAGAAACAGAAATCGGTTCACGGTTCACTGCTCACGGTTCACTTCAAAATGAGCTTGTCGAATGCGGTCATCCTGAGCTTGTCGAAGGATGTTTGTTAATTAGAAATCAGGAACTTTAAATTATGAATGAAGAAACAGAAATCGGTTCACGGTTCACTGCTCACGGTTCACTTCAAAATGAGCTTGTCGAATCACGTCATCCTAAGCTTGTCGAAGGATGCAATACCGTCGAAGGATATACAAAATTTATCTGTAATTTCACTCACACAGATTGCATCAAAACTAATGAGATTGAAGAGTTATCTTTTTACAGAACAAAATTATTTGATATAGGTCTTATTGGTTCCTTCGGCAATAATATTTCTTATGGCAATATAAGCAGGAGAACTAATAAAAATGAATTTATTATTAGCGGAACAAATACAGGGAAACCAAAGATTACCAACAAAGAACATTATTCAAAAGTTACAGGTTGGAATATCAGCAAAAATCAGATTGTATGTGAGGGATTAATTCCTGCATCATCAGAAACTCTTTCTCATGCGGCTATCTATGAAAAACTTGACAATATGAATGCAGTAATTCATATTCATAATAAAATACTTTGGGAAAAATATTTTAATGTTTTACCAACAACTTCAGAAAAAGCAAGTTACGGAACTGTCGAATTAGCTTTAGAAATCCGGAAAATATTAGCTGATGAAACAGTTTTGAAAAAAGGAATAATTATTCTTGGAGGTCATCGTGATGGAATTCTTTTGTTTGGACAATCTCTCAAAGAAGCATATAACAATCTCATTTCTATATATAATGAAAATATGACCAATAACAAAAGGATAGTATATGAAAAAAATTAAAATAACGATTAAAGGTATTGAAAGAGACTTAGCGGCACAACTTGATATGCCTGATTCCATGAAATATAATTCAACAGCTATATTTGCACATTGCTTCACTTGTACCAAGGATTTAAAATCAATAAATAATATTAACGATGGCTTGAATTCAAGGGGTATTGCAGTTTTAAGATTTGATTTTACAGGTTTGGGAGGGAGCAGTGGTGATTTTTCAAAATCGAGTTTCGCAACTAATATTGAGGATTTACTTCAAGCTTCAAAATTTCTTGAAGAAAACTACCAAGCACCTCAACTTCTCATAGGACATTCTCTTGGTGGTGCGGCAGTAATACAGGTAACTGATAAAATTCCTTCTGTTAGAGCTGTAGCAACTATTGCGGCTCCGTATTATCCTGAACATCTTGAAAATATCATTAACATATCTAAGCAAAAATCCAAAGGAAACGAAAATGTTAAAGTTACTATTGCAGGCAGGCAATTCGAGATATCCAGTGAATTTTACCATGATTTAGATGAAAAAACAATGAAGCAAAAAATCAGAAATTTAAATAAACCGCTTTGTGTTTTACATTCACCACTTGATGAAACAGTTGGAATCGAACATGCAACAAAAATATTCGTAACAGCTAAACATCCAAAAAGTTTTATTTCGCTTGATAAAGCAGACCACTTATTGCTCAATCCCGATGATTCAAAATATGCAGGCAGAGTTATTGCAGTATGGGCTTCAAGATATATTTAATTTTAAAATTCTATTAACAATTAACAATTAACAATTAATTTCTCTACTTCTTTGATAACGATTGCTTTTGCTTCATCCATCGGGATATTATAAAGTCTTGCTCCTGCCGCATGCTGATGACCTCCGCCATTAAATTTTGTGGCAACTTCACGAATAAAAATATTACCTTTTGAACGGAAGGATATGCGGATTTCATCAGTATCGAGCATTTGTGAAAACAAAATACCAACTTGTGTTCCCTTAATTGTCAATGATTGCTCAACAATATCTTCTACATCTTCGTTTGATGCTTCTGCTCTTTTAAAATGTTCTGCAGTCAAAGTCATAACACACAATTTTCCGTCAAACAACATTTCTAATCCTGCGAATGCTTCACCTAAAAGTTTGACAACTCTGGCTGGTCGTGTATTATAAATCTTTTCAAAAAGCATTACCGGGTCGGCTCCGCAATCAATCAAATCAGCAATGATTGTGTGAGTACTCCCGTCTGTCCTCGGAAACCTGAAAGTCCCGGTATCTGTCATTATAGCGGCATATAAGCACTCGGAAATAGCTTTATTCAATTGAAATTCATTATTTGATTTTATCAGATAATATACAAGTTCACCCGCAGAAGTAGCATTATCATCAACCAGATAAATATCGGCAAATTCCTTTGGATTAATATGATGGTCAATCACAATTTTCTTAGCATTTGATTTTTTAATAACTTCGGCAGGGCTTTTTGTTCTGTCAATATCATTCAAATCAATAACAATAATTGCATCAGAAGTTAAGATATATTCTTCTGTTTCTTTGTTTTTATCA
>CAZEHW010000099.1:0-11907 GCA_964511865.1 uncultured Hyphomicrobiales bacterium
CAAAAAATTTGCTGTGTCTTCAGAAGCTTTAAAAATAATGGAGAATGATAAATGGAGAATGGATGATGAATTTGAAAATGACGAATTAGAAATGGATGACGATATTGATAATAATGATTTTTCGGATAAAGGACAACGGAAAACAAATAACGATGAAATTAAGTTAATTAAAACCGTTGATATAGAACAAGCTGAAAAAGTTTTAAAAATAATTCAATCACTTGACCCTCCCGGGTTCGCTTCGAGAAATTTACAGGAATGTCTGATAGCTCAATGCAAAGTTGTAATCAAGAAAAGTCCTGCACAAAAACTTGCTTTGGACATTTTAGAAAAAACTTATGATGCCTTTGCAATGAAGCATTATCATATTATAAAAAGACAATTATCTGTTTCTGAAGAAAAGCTAAAAGAAGCTATTGATGTTATTAAAAGATTGAATCCTAAACCCGGTGGAGCTGATAATGAAGCTGTGCTTAATACAGTTATACCTGATTTTACAATCTTCAGGAGTGATGTTACTAATGATTTGATGATAAATGTAAACGACAGCAGAATTCCTGTTTTACAATTAAATAAGGCTTATGAAAAGCTTAAAAAGGAGGCACGGCTTAAGGTATTTAATAAAGAAACCCGTGAATGGATTAGAAATAAATATGAGGATGCTAAATTTCTAATTCAGGCGATTCGTCAGAGAAAAAATACAATGCTTAAAGTGATGACAGCTATTGCCCAGTTACAAAAGGATTTCTTTTATAACGGTCATACTGCTTTAAAACCTCTGATATACAAAGATATATCCAATGAATCAGGTCTGGATATCTCAACCGTCTGCAGAATTGTTAACGGCAAATATGTTCAAACAGAATTCGGAACTTTCGAATTGAAATTTTTCTTTAGTGAATCTTTACCTAATGATGATGGTGAAGAAGTTTCAACAACTGTAATCAAGCAGATAATCAAAGACATTATATCATCTGAACCAAAGAACAAACCTTTTAGTGATGAAAAAATCGGGAAGGAACTTCAAAAAAAAGGTTATCAGATTGCCCGAAGAACTGTTGCAAAGTATCGGGAACAATTAAAAATTCCAGTTGCAAGATTAAGAAAAGAGCTTTAGTTATGACAGCAGTTGAATTATTAGCTAAGTTGGATAATCAAATCAGACCTTTTGTTCTTCTAATGAATCCGTGGTTTTCAACATTTGTTTATTCATATGGTAGAAAAATATTTTTAAATCTATTATCGAATGATATTCCAAAAGAAAAATTTGTTCCTCCACCTGAATATCATAAGAAACTTTGGGATATTGATTTCCAATCTCCTATTTTCAATGCCGCAGGAATGTTCAAAAAAGGGGAAGGATATTATACTGTTGCCAATCAGGGTGCAGGAGCATATTTAGCCGGTACAGTTACTTATCACCCCAGAAAAGGAAATTTTAGGAATGGAATACTTCATCCTTTTCTTCCATATCATTCGTCTGACTCTGCAAGCAATTGGATGGGATTGCCAAACGAAGGATTTGAAATCGTTGCTAAACGTCTTTCTAAGATTGAAAAAATGAAAGGATGTCCAGTTGGGATAAGTCTTAGTTTCAGTCCTGATAAAGAGATTGAAAGAGCTATTCAAGAAATGCTTGAAGGTTTACAGATGTTTGAGAAGGCAAATGTTGATTTCATTGAAATTAATGAAAGTTGTCCTAATGTTAATCATGCAGACCATGATAATCATGAAAAGAAATTATGGTTGAGATTGGAACAAATATCAGAAAAGTTTTTGGCTAAACGAAAACGCAAACTTCCTGTAATAATTAAATTTTCCAACGATACGGGCACAGAACAGATTCCAAATCTTATAGATAATTTAATCAACTTTGGATTCGATGGAGTTAACTTCGGGAATACTTCAACTAATTATTCAAATTACTTTGAAGATATTGACAGATATGATAAAAAGAATTTTCAATATTTTACAAATACATACAATGGTGGGCTGAGTGGAAAAATACTCAAGAGTAAATCTCTTGAATTATGTTCTGAATCTGTCAAATTTATTAATAATAAAAATATTTCCAAAGAATTTTATATAATA
The DNA here is from genome assembly GCA_964511865.1 of uncultured Hyphomicrobiales bacterium. Taxonomy (GTDB): domain Bacteria; phylum Bacteroidota; class Ignavibacteria; order Kapaibacteriales; family UBA2268; genus ChocPot-Mid. The sequence goes on from CAZEHW010000099.1 coordinate 2,092, forward strand.
AGAACAGGCGGTGTAGAATCCTTGCAAGATATCAATTCTTCGTTATCACATAATATATTAATAAATCAATGGTTTACAGGATATTTCTCTGCTTTTTCTTTATATGGGCATAAATTGTATAAACAAATATTTTCAGAAAAATACTAATAACATTTTTATATCGACAATTAATTATATCTTATAATAATTTGTAATTATCAAAGATTTTCCTTAAATTTTAGTTCATTTAAAAGCTTAATATTTGTAATATATTTAAATTTAATTAAAAACAGAAAGAAAAATTATTGTTCTATTTAATAAAAATTTAATTTTGTTTCACTTTTTACGGGGATACCTATGAAAAGATTTTGTACTTTACTAATTGTTTTACTAATGCCGTTTATATTATCAGGTCAGGCCGATTTCGGAGATGCACCTGATGGTTCGGTATGGTGGGGTGGAACAGCTAATTTTCCTACACTTAATGCAAATACCGGACCAAAACATACTGCCGGCAATTTGAGTACTTTTTGGATCGGTGGTCCTACAACAAGAGGAGCAAACACTACAACTCTTGAAAATGATGCATTGCAAGTTAATCTGGATTTAGATGATGGATCACCAAGAGTTTTTCTTTTGTTAAATGGTCTTCCTGCACCGGCAAACATTACAATTCCAATTACAACAAGTGCTTCACATAATCCTACAGACGATATATACGTTAATGTGGCAATTGATGTTGATAATGATTTGGATTTTGATGATAATCCCGATATGAATTGGGTAGTGCGTAACAAGGTTGTTCATTTACCTTCAGATACAACACTTGGCTTTGATTTTGGACCTTTTGGTTTTGGTAGTGATTTAGTGTTATTACCTGCATGGGTAAGAGTAACGGTAACAACTGAAGCAGTAGACTCTCCTTGGAATGGCTTAGGAAAATCAGGAGGTTGGACTGACGGTGAAACTGAAGACTGGTGGTTTGGTATTGGAAATTCAAGAGGTCAAAGAGTTAGAGGTACTGCAGTTGCTCCTCCTCCAGGAGGTCCTTTCCCACTGCCACCTTCGCCAAATCCTACTCCTGCAAAATGTGTTCAGTTGATTCATCCTCACACTGTTTATGTTAAATGTGATGAAACAAAATGTTTTCGCATTGGCGTAAAAGACTGTGGTGATGTTCCGGTTACAGATATTAATGTTGATTTTGAACTTATTCGTGGCAATCCACTACAAAGCGGTCCAACTGTAACAGGTTCTCCGATCAAAATTGGGAATACTACTTGGTTTAATATATGTATTACAGGTTGGGATTGTGAGGAACCGTTAGAGTCAAGATGGGCTAAATATAAAATAAAAGTTACATATGATCCTGATGGATTAGTTGTAGTTAAAGAATTTGAAATGAATATTGGTAATGATGAGAATTCTCAAGGTATTGATGACTCAAGCATACCTCATAATTGGGTTGCAGCAGAACCATTAGACACAACGGGAAATTCGCCATGGTTTGTTAATCAGAGTGTTGAAATTGTTAAACGTTTGGTAACCTGGGAAGGAAAGGATCTCGGTGGAATTGAATGGTTAACCGGTGATCCTCAGTTGAATGTTATTTCTCAGCCTTCTTGGGGTTCGTTTAATGAGACTACCCGTGCTGATGATGGGACTTCTGCTACATATACTTTCCAGGGAGTACCAACAGGAAATGATAACGGAATTCAATATCTTGAACTTGAGGTTTCCAGTACTGAACCTGGTGATGGTTTTGACCCATGGATTTGGAAAATTCCAATATATGTTAATAACAATGACCAAATACCCGAATTAACAAAGGAATTTGCTGCAAGGTACAATGTAAATGTCTTTACTAATAGTAAAGTACAAGCATCAATGCATGGCTCTGATTTAGATAAAACTTTAGGCAAAGTTGATTCAATATTTTTTGATTGGTATTTATGGGATTCTGATTCTGCCGCTTTCTATGATGCTACAACAACTACATTTACTATAGCCGGAGACTCTGCAGTTTTCCAATGGGCTCCAACCATGGATGATATTGGTAATTACAAACTTGTTGGGCAAGTATGGGATTACTATCTGAAAATGGACACAACAAAAAGCGATGTAAGTGTTTATTATATGAAACCTGACTTTACAAATACCTGTCCTGTTGGCTTCGCACCCCATACGATTACATTTACTGATTTATCTGTTGTTGAAAACACAACAATAACTAAATATAATTGGGATTTTGATGACGGCAAATTTAGTACTCAAAAAAATCCTGAACATACTTATAATGCCTCAGGGACATATTCTGTAAGTTTAGAAATTGAAAATGGATTAACTAAGGCAAAAGAGAAAAAATTCTTTAATGTTGTGGTTAATGACGTTGATTTTGAAGCAGATTCAACTGAAGGAGATATTCCTTTTGAAGTTGCATTTAATAACTTATCAGATACGGAATTACCATTATCAATAACAAGTACTACAACAACCGATGCTGAATTTGGTTGGATTTGGGATTTTGGCGATGGGAAAACCGGATCTGACGAAAGTCCGGCTCACACTTATGAAGATCCCGGAAGCTTTGATGTATCTCTTACTGGTGTAATCTATTATACTTATCATATAAATGATACAACCATGGTTACTGATACAATTTATTCTGAAAAGGTTAAAAAGGATAATTACATTACAGCTATCGGTGATTTAATGGCTAATTTTGAAGCGAATGTTACAGATGGATATACTCCTTTATCAGTTACATTTACAGATATTTCAACCGGAGATCCTACTGCTTGGTTATGGACATTTGGTGATGGGACTCCTGATGTAACAACACAAAATGTTGTTCATGTTTATAACACTCCTGGATTATATAACGTAACTCTAACCGTTTACAGAGGCGAAATACAAAATAAAAAACAAGTCTCACAAATGATTAATGCTCGTCAACCTGTCGTAGCTGCATTTAGTGCAACTCCCACTATAGGTTCTTCTCCATTATCGGTTACATTTACGAATGAATCGTTAGGTGATCCTGAACCGACTGCTTGGTATTGGGACTTTGGAGATGGTGCAACCAGTGTCGAAAAAGATGCTGTTCACATGTACATAGAAACTGGTACTTATGATGTTTCTTTAATCGTTGATAACGGTGACACAAGAGATACTTTAACCAAAGTGGGTTATATTGTAATTGATGATGAAATATTTACCGCAGATTTTTCTGCTGAACCACTTTTGGGACCTGAACCGTTGACTGTTAAATTTACTGACCAATCAATTGGTAACCCAACTGAATGGATGTGGAACTTCGGATTAGAAGGTGCTACAAGTGTAGACCAGGATCCAACTTATATTTATGAGAATTCAGGAACCTATACTGTCACATTAATTATAACTGATGGAACGAATTCATCAACAATGACAAAAGAAGATTATATTATTGTTGGTGGAACAGGTATTAATGAGATTATGCAAAACAGTTTTGACCTCTTTCAAAATTATCCTAATCCGTTGAAGAATTCTACAACTATAAGTTATTCATTAAAATATTCTTCATATGTTACTTTGAGAATTTACAATGTTCTTGGAGAAGTTGTCAAAACATTTGTAAGTAATAATTATAATTTACCCGGAACATATATGGTAAATTGGGACGGAAGAGATTATTCAGGAAAAACACTACCTGCAGGTGTTTATTATTATGAATTAACACTGGAAGGTACTGAATACAGAGTTGGAAAAACTCGTGAGATGATTATCGTAAGATAAAATAATTCAGATTCTAAATCTGAAAGAATATAATAAGCAGCGGCAGAGAAATCTGTCGTTGCTTTTTTATAATTGAAACTAAAATATTTTATATATCAATCGTCAAAATATAGGTTAAATAATTTTGTTCAACATATCAGATTAAACTATGAAAGTTAAAGACATTCTAAAAAATAAGGGACCTGAAGTATTCACTATAGGTGAAGAAAAAACCATTGGAGATGCATTGAAAATTTTGGTAACTAATAATATCGGAGTTTTACTTGTATTAAACAATGAAGCAAAAATTGTAGGAATTTTTAGTGAACGAGATGTTGTTAAGTCTGCATACAAAAATCTACAAAACTTTGGAGAAGTTTTAATTAAAGATATTATGTCCAAGAAAATAATCTTTGTTGAACCGGAAGATGATATAGAATATATTGAATCAATTATGACAAATAATCATATCAGGCATTTACCTGTATTAGACAATAAAGTTCTTGTCGGATTAATTTCTATTGGTGATATTGTAAAATCATTACGTACTACAACAGAATCCGAAAACAAGTATTTAATGGAATATATTAGCGGCAATCTTGTAATATAAATTTTATTTGATTAGTAAAAGATTAGCTTTTATAAAAACATCCAGGTCACCATCCATAATTGCATGGATATCAGTTCGCTTTACTTCTGTGCGATGGTCATTCACCATTGTATATGGCTGAAATACATACGAACGGATTTGACTGCCCCATTCGATTTTCATCTTTTTACCTTCAACTTCAGCTTGTGCTTTTTCTTCCTCCTCAAGGCGTTTTTGGTAAAGTCTTGATTTGAGCATTTTCATGCAATGCTCCCTGTTTTGGAACTGAGACCTTTCCTGTTGGCAGGAAACGACAATACCGCTTGGAATATGCCTCAATCTTACTGCTGTCTCGACTTTATTAACGTTTTGTCCGCCCTTGCCTCCTGCACGGAAAGTATCCATCTCAATATCTACAGGATTGATTTCTATATCAACAGCATCTTCAACTTCAGGATAAACATACACGGAAGCAAAAGAGGTATGCCTGCGGGCATTTGAATCAAATGGTGAAATTCTTACAAGGCGATGAACTCCGCTTTCCAATTTCAAATATCCATAAGCAAATTTTCCATCAATTTCCAAGGTAACAGATTTCATTCCGGCAACATCTCCGGGAAGTTCGTCAACAAGAAATAGTTTATATTTATGTCGTTCAGCCCAGCGGCTGTACATTCGCATAAGCATTTCAGCCCAGTCGCATGCTTCAGTCCCTCCGGCACCTGAGTGAATAGTTAAATATGCATTTTTATCATCGTCCTTACCGGACAGAAGGTTTTTAACTTCGAGGGAAGATACCATTTCTTCTGCTTTTTTTATTTCCTCTTCAACTTCAATTTCAGAAATAGCATCAGTATTTTCTTCTGCTAATTGCAAAATTGCTTCAGCATCTTCTACTGATTGATTAATCGTCTCCCATTCATCTTTCCATACTTTCAGTTCGGAAATTTCCTGCATCACATTCTGAGCATTTTGAGAATCATTCCAAAAATCTTCATTTTCGGATAAAGATTGAAGTTCCTTTATTTTTATTTCCTTGTTATCGAGGTCAAAGAAACCTCCGTAAATTAGCAACCCGTTCTTTTAACTCTTCTATCTTTACTTTTTGTGGTTCAAACATTTCTATTAAGTCCCATTATGAAATAAATTTTATTCTGCAAAATTACCATATTTTCAGGTAACATCAATAATCTATCAGAAAAACCTTATTAGCTTGTTAATTTGTTCAATAAGTTTGAAAGGAGTTCTGTTATTTTTTTACTAAGGTTTATAAGGTTAATTTTAATTGAATGAATTGTATTCTTTAATGAAAAAATTTGATAATAGACAATTATTATTTATTTTGCTAAATTAATTTATTAATAAATCAGGAAATAAAATGAAAACTATTGTAATTTTATTAGCTACATTTGTCTTGACACTTTGTCTTCAAGCTGAAAACTATACTGTAATCGTTGGGGGAACCGTCATTGATACAAAATCAGGAAAGCACATCCAAAATGCCGTTGTTTTAATAAAAGACTCCGTTATCATTTCCGTAGCTGGTCCTAAAGATAAAGAGATTACAATACCGATAGATTCTAAAATGATAGATGCAACCGGAAAATTTATTATTCCCGGGCTTTGTGATGCTCACATTCATTTCTTTCAGTCAGGTGGATTATATACTCGTCCTGATGCAATTGACCTTCGACATCGTGTGCCTTATAAGGATGTCGAATTGAAATGGATTCGGGATAACATTGATGATTTATTCAGAAGGTATATGCGTTGCGGTATAACTTCAATAATTGATTTGGGTGGTCCTTATTGGAATTTCGATATTATCAATCAATCCAGGGAAGCTAAAATTGCTCCTCGTGCTTATTGCTCAGGTCCTTTGATTGCATCTTATCAGCCCGATGCTCTGACTACTGACGATCCCCCTATTATTAAGGTAACAACTGTTGATGAAGCCTTAAAGCTGGTTAGGGAGCAGGCAAAAGCAGGAACAGATTTCATTAAGGTTTGGTATGTCGTTGCAAGAAAACCTTCAATCGGTCTAATGGAATTTCATCCTATACTCGAAGCTATTGTCAAGGAAAGTCACAAGCTTGGTCTTAAGGTTTGGGTTCATGCCACAGAACTTGAAACGGCAAGAAAATCTCTCGAAGCAGGTGCGGATGTGCTTGTTCACATGGCTAACGATAACAATGTTGATGATGACTTTATCAAAAAGGCAAAGAAGAATAAAGTTACAATTATTCCTACTATGTGGGTTTTCAATTCCTACAATGCAGTATTTACAAAGCAACTGAAACTTTTGAAAGAAGAACAATTGCTGGGTAATCCCAAAGTAATCGGTTCTTTCTATGATATGTATGAATTAAATGAAAGTGAACTAGGTGACAGACAAAAGAATCTACTTAAAGAAATGAAACCGATTGAGCCGTTGCCCGCTACTTTGTATAATACAAAAAAATTGCAGGATGCCGGTATTAATGTAGCGGCAGGTACAGACGCTGGCAATATTGGTGTTATCCACGGACCATCATTATTTCATGAGTTTCAATATATGAAACTGGCAGGTTTGAGCAATCAGGAGATTTTAACAGATGCCACATTAAATGCAGCTAAGCTTTTAGGTTTGGAAAGCAAATTGGGTACAATCGAAAAAGGAAAATTTGCTGATTTGGTAATTCTCAATTCCAATCCGATTGACGATATCAGCAACACATCAGATATTTACATGGTTTTCAAAAACGGTGAAGGATTTACACCCGAGGAAATAATACAAAATTCACCTGAAGACCTTGCCCAGATACAACTCAATGCTTACAATGCTCAAGATATCGAATCTTTCCTAGCTGTATATAGCAATGATGTAGAAGTATATGAATTTCCTGATAATCTCCTATACAAAGGTATTAACAAGATGCGGGAAAAATACCAGCCATTTTTTGAATCTGCTCCTGATTTGCATTGCAAGCTGGTGAATAGGATTATTAATGGGCAATATGTAATAGACAGGGAATTCATAACAGGCAATCCACGCAAAGCAGAGATTAACGCAACAGCAATTTATGAAGTCGAGGGAGGATTGATAAAGAAGGTGTGGTTTTTGAAGTTGCCGTGAAAAAGTGAAAACGTGAAAAGGTGAAAACGTGAAACGTAGGGGCAAACGGTGTTTGCCCGAAAAATATTTTAAAAATTTTAAGATTATTTTGTATTTTTGGTGTTAATATGGAGATAAATATTTTCCTTTATAATATATAAGGACTTTTATGAAACGAATTATTATTTTCTTGTTAGTGCTTGCTGCATTTTATAACTCGAATGCACAGAATCCTGAGTGGGTAAATTTTACTTCAGATGAAGTAATGGCTGTTGTTGATGATGCTAACTATATATGGGCTGGTGGTTCAGGTTTGACTCGAATTGACAAAAAAACCGGAGAAATGACCCATTTCAATAGAACTAATTCAATCCTTCCGACAAATACTATCAAGACATTGGCATTAGATAAATCAGGGATTTTATGGATAGGCACAAGGTACGGTCTGGTCAGTTATGATAACAGTAGCTGGACTGCTTATTCAACTGGCGATTCAACTTTCCCCTTGACTTTGATAAATTACATAACTGTTGATTCTCTTAATAACATCTGGATTGCTACAGATAATAACGGAATAATTTTTTATGATAGAAAAAATTGGTTGAACTATAGTAATAAAAACTCTGATTTACCTATTAATAGAATTAATTGCATAGCTATTGACAAAAACAATGTAAAATGGTTCGGTACATCATCCGGTGTTGTTAAATTCGATGGAAACAACTTTACTCACTATTACAAATTGAATTCCGGATTACCTGTTGATTTTGTGAATTCTATTGCAATTGATACAAATAATAATAAATGGATTGCTACTTTTGGTGGTGGCTTGACAAAATTTGATGATACAAATTGGACATCATATTCTTCTATTAATTCCGGGCTATCCTTCGATGGAGTAAATATCGCTGAAATAGATAATCACAATAATATTTGGATAGGTACCATGAAAGGAATAGATATTTTTGATGGTCAATCGTGGCAACATATTGATTTTCAAGGAACAAACTTTTATGATTACAATTTTAAAGTTTTACATTTTAGCAATGACGGGAATATATTTTTCTGTAATAGTAGAAATATGATAAAGTTTGACGGGAATGTATTTGAAACAATTAATACATCCAATTCAGGTGTTCCGGCATTAAATTTTAGAGATATTTTAATTGGAAAAAATGATGAGATATGGTTTGGTTCGGGTGTTGGCTTGATAAAATATAAACATGGGTCTTGGACTGAATATAATAGTATAAATAGTAACTTTTATTCTAATAATATTAGTGACATCAATCAAGATAGAAATGGAAATATTTATTTTCTATTAGGTGATGCTGAATTTGGAATATATGACAATCAAAAATTTTCATTTTATCGTGACACGAATTATAATTTACAGGCACAATCTTTTATAGCTTTGCACATTGATAGAAATGATGAAATATGGCTTGGAACTCGCATGGAAGGATTATTAAAATTCAATGACACAATAGTTGCTCAATATAAAATAAGGGATACAATCACCACAAAAAATATGATGAATAAAATCAAATCAGATAGTAAAAATAATCTATGGATTACTTCTGAAAGTAATGGTTTATTAATATTTGACGGTAAAAATTTCTTTGCTTATGACAATACCAACTCACCCTTTTTGACTCCTAATTTTCAAGCACTTTACGTAGATAGAAGCGATAAAGTCTGGGTAGGAAGAAGATTAACTGGCTTAATTGGTTTTGATGGAAATAATTGGGATAGTCTTAATATTGGGAATTCGCCAGTAAGTAGTGTATATTGTCTTACTGAAGATAATTATGGTGTTTTTTGGATTGGTTGTGCTAATGGTTTAGTAAAATACGATGGAGTTAATTTTGAAAATTTTGACTTATCTAATTCCGGGTTACCTGATAGAGTAGTGAATTCTATTGCAATTGACAAATATGATAATAAGTGGATAGCTACACCTTCTGGTCTTGCCATCTATCGTGAAGGCGGTGTAATTCTATCTGCTGAAGATGAAAAACAGTATATTCAACAAAAAACTAATATTCTCTGTTTCCCCAACCCCACCTCTTTAAACCTCAACATCCAGATAAACAACATCGAGCCAGGTAATATTACTTTAAAACTATTTGATATTTTCGGCAGGGAAGTTGAAACCATTTTTGAGGGGTATGTGAATGGGAGTTTGAATCTATCGCATTCGATAGAGAAATTTTCTTCAGGTACTTATTTTTTAGTCCTGACAACTAAAACAGGGAGAACAGCGGAGAGAATTGTGGTTAGTAATTAGGAATTATTTTATAAAAAACTTTCCGAAAGTTTGGAACTTTCTGAAAGTTAAAGGATATCCTTTTTAAAAAATCTTACACGTTTTTTTCATATTTCTTATATATTGCTT
>CAZEHW010000100.1:0-11819 GCA_964511865.1 uncultured Hyphomicrobiales bacterium
CTAAAACTGCGGCAGGTGCAGCGGCTCCGGCTAATTTGGCAATTGTTTCAGGATTGCCACCACCCCAACCACCAATAAATCCAGTTGCAAAATTTCTAATAAACGAGTTGCACTCCGAAAAAAGAATAAAATTATAAATACCCGTTAAGATGTTCAATAAACAAAAACTAATTACAATAAATACTAATATATATAAAATATAAATTAATAATAATATTCTTCTTTTTATTCTTTTTTGAACAAGTAAACGTCCTAATTTATCCCAAATAAAATTGTGAGGCAATGATGTAGAGAAAGAAAAAAGCAGAACGCCGCCAACAAAGTATAAAAGCCAAAATAAAAAGAAAGTTTCAGGGGTTAAAGCTGAAGCAATAAAAATCAAAGTAACTAAAATTCCTAATGTGACTTTGACTGACTGTTTTTGAAAAAAGGACATATTTGAATCCTATATATTAAAATTCATTTTCTTTTTTGTCTATTAATATTATAAATCATATTCTGGTTTCATTGTTTTTTAATTGATTTTAATATTTTCATTATCATTCCAGCTACTTCTCGCACCATATTTAAAAATCAATCCAGCAGTTATCAATGAAATAATATTAAAATCCCTTCCTACACTAAAAAAACTGAGCATTGAACCAAAAGGAAAAAGATTAAGACAATTCATAACATGAGCCAAATTGAAAACAATAAATACTGACAATAGAAGAGGAAGTAAAAATGCATCGCTATCCTCTTTATTTCTCATGTAAACTCTGAGTCCGTAATAAACGAAATATGTGAATAATGATATTAATAATATTCCGCCAATTATACCGAAATGCTCAATAACAACAGCAAAAGAAGTATGTCCTAAAGATTCAGGCAATAAATTTCTATTTGATAAAGTTCTTTGTGTTTTATTAAATCCAATTCCAAATAATCCACCATATTCAAAACTGTTTAAACATTGTTTAACCTGATGACTTTTCCAACTATGTGTATAATAACCTTCCATTCGATTAGAAAAGTGATGGTTTGTGATAAAAGGATATGCAAATAAGGTCAATATAATAATGGCAATAATCATTGCCCATCTTTTTTTATTTATTAAAAACAAATCAATAATGATCACAATAATTAATGCGATAAATATCTGTTTTTCCATAAAAAGCAATATCCAAATAAGTAAAACAGCGGTAATTGCAATTTCACTAATTATACTGATATTGGAAGTTTTCTTAGATTGAGATAATTCTCCTTTATAATTTGCATTCTTTCTTGAAACCAAATAGAAAACATAAAATAATAATATCCAATATCCTGAGTTTATAACAATACCACCGATATTGATAAATCTCTTCAATCCGTTAATTTCAATACCAATATATGTTGTAAGAATAGCTAAAGCTAAGGACAATCCCAGCCAAACCCATTTATATTTGAGTGCGTGTTTAATATTTGTAAATTGGACAATAATAAAAAAAGCCCATCCAATTAAGAAGTATATAAGAAATCTCATAATACCATAAGAAAACAAAATGTTATTTGGAAATCGCTGTTGATAGAAATCTGTAAATGCCAAGTGCTGTGCCATTACCCCAAATGCAGATAGCAATATTGTAACAACTAAAAATGTAGTTCTATTATTTAAAATATTCTTTATCATAACACCCTCAAAAATATAAATATTTCTCTTTAACTCTATTCACATTAAAATTAAATTGGTTTCACCTTATTTAAAAATATCTTGCATGATTTTTTTGTGATGCATGCCATGAAGATACCTTATCACTGAAAGAACTTGAGTTATTGCCAAGTTTTTTATTTGCACAAGATCTATTATTTAAAGCCACACAGAAATTTGGATTTATTGATATTGCTAAATCAAAATCAACAAAAGCACCATTGTAATCCTTTATATTATACTTTGCAGTCCCTATGTTATAAAATTCTTTTTGCATTTTATTTATCACAGCTATAATTATTGATTTTGTATTTCTTTTCCTTTATGCTTATTTTTCCGTAATCCCTTTCAAATGGGATTACTTTTTCAATTCTATGTTTTGGAATCGAATTCGAAAGAATTAATTGGTATGTGCTTAGGAAATTATGGACAAATCTCGGCTCTTTAAGTAAATTGTGAATTTGCTTTTTATCTTTCTTTATAAGCTGCTTCCCTTTTTCAATATATTCAGCGACCTTGTCCTCAGGAAAATCAGAATATAGCATACCATCGGAAAAATAAATTTCAGGAGTAAATCCATATGCTTGCTTAGCTACATTAAGAGCTAACAAATTATCATATTCATTTCTTAATTCTATTAAATTATTTATTGGATTTTTAAAATCATCTAAACCAACACCCCCCTTCCATGAGTTGAAGTAAGCAGGAAAATCTTCATTTGAAATTTTGAATATAAAACCATTGTAAGCTATATTCCCCCTTCTAAACTTTAAAGCTTTAGCCCACCATGTATCGATGGATTTAATGTTTGTTAGCGGAAAACAATATAATCCTATCTTTGATTTTGTAATTCCCGTTTTTAATATTTTTTTAGTATTCTTTGCAGGTGACCAATGTAATGCGAGCATAAAACCTCCAATTAAAATTATTTTTTAAAATCATACTCTTCTTATATCCACAAAAACCAAAAATTTCTCAAAGCTGAAAAATTATCCCTTCAATCTTATTCTTACCTTCATCAAAATCTTTCCAAGCATATTCAGGCCAGAACCATTAGCTCCAATTCCCCAATAATAATCAAATGGAGAATTTTCTGCAAGTAAAGCATCGCCAGTATTAATTAACAAATCTTTAAGCTTACTGTGCGTTTGAAACTTCTTTAATACTGCTTCAAACATAATATCATATTTAATTTCATCCCAGTTTTCTTTGATTTTAATATTTCTGCTTTTTCCAAGATTCCCTGCTTCTTTTGGTGTTTGTACCTTTCTGATTTTTTTAATATATGATTCATCATTAAATTTCATCGCCTGATAATAATTTTCTACAGTTGACCACCAAATTCCATCCATCTCAATTCCAAATGGTGCGAAGTTCGAAAACTCGTAATATGGTTGGTTCTTTGTGTAGAAATATATTGTCATTTTTAATTTTCTAATAGATATCTTTATTAAATATTTAACTACAACTTCAATACTTATTTATCATTTCCTTGGCTTTTGTATAGCCCATTTCATCGGCTTTTTGCGAGTCGGCGCAAGCAAGTTCTGTTTTTCCTATTTTTTGATATACTACACCTCTGTGAAAATATATTGAAGAAAAATATTCCTCATCATAATATGAGTAATAGCCCTCTGTGTCGTATTTCTTAATAACAGTTAGGATATCAATAGCTTTCGAATAATCAGATATTGCACCCTTGTGATTTTCAACTATTACTTTTATACGAGCTCTATTTGTGTAACCCAGAACAAACATTGAATCACATTCTATAGCTTTCGAGTAATCTGATAATGCACCTTGGTAATCAGCACACTCTTCTTTAATATTACCTTTGTTATTATAAGCTGAGGCATATTCAGGATCTAATTCAATAGCTTTATTATAATCGCTTAAAGCTTCGTTCATTTTATTTAAGTTATAAAATACAAATCCTCTGCTAAAATACGCCTTTACCAAATTTGGATTAACCTCAATAGCATCTGTAAAACATTCAATCGCTTCATTATATCTTTTCTCGTCTGTCATTTTTACACCCTTCTCAAAGTATACTTCAGCGGAGCGAGAACAGCTACATATAGATAGAATTAAAACTATTAAACTTAAATTCTTGTAATTCATGAAAACCTCAAACAGTAAATTAATAATACATTACACAAAGAGAAAAATAGTTCAATTACTCCAAATACATTAGGAATATTTTCTGAAATTCAATAATATTCTCTCCAAAAAATCAAATTCGTACTCAAATGAGAATTTAATATTACAAACTAAGGCTGAAAAAACAGTTCTTTGCGAATATCAATTAATATAACATTATCTCTTACAGTCGAAAAATACCCGTTTATATATAACGATCTACTAGGCTGAGCAATTCGTTTATCGAAAATATTTTTTAAATATCGATTATCTCTATAATGGGGTATTGTGTCAAACATTCTTTGCCCCCTTCTCCACTTCTTGCGTTCTTCTTCTTCACTTTTTTTTATTATTTTATCTATATTTTCATTTATTTCTTTTAAAGTCGGCATCTTATTTTTGTCTGGGTTCGTAAAAGGATTTATAATTTTTTTAAAATTTTTTGTTGTTTCACTTTCAGTATAATCAATAGGATTAATATTTTCATTAGAAATTTCTGGTTTTATACTTTCAGTAGGTTTTATAAATTCATTTTTTTTAATTTCAGTTGAATTTGTAGGGGATTTGTTTCCCAATTCGGAACCTCTTTTACTATTATTTTCTACTTTTTGGCTGATTATTTTTGTTATTTTTTTTCCTTTAGGAGAAACTGCAAACAAACTTTCTGAGCTCTCAAGCAAAAGTATTAGAATTACAACCGCAAGAAATACTTTATTTTTATTGTTTATTATCACATTTTTCATTTTATGCCCTTCATAAGTTTCCATTTTGATATTAATTTCAATTGAAACAATTTCAATTTAAGAATAAATTGTTCAATAATTTGATATTAATTCACGGATATATCTCCGATCATTACTTGCACCAAATCTTTCAAGACATATTTTGATTTCATTCCACATATCATAATTTTGTTTTTTAATGTCTAATGTAAATTTTCTTCTGTCATTAGGATTGTCTATCAATAAACAAAATAATAGAAGCACTAATGGTCCTAAACTGGTAGCTCGAATTGTATTAAATGCCTCATGTCTTACTCCCATAATAATTTTCCACCTGAGTTCGTCATTCACAGTTATAGGTATAGTTGAATAATGGAAATTTTGAGATTTTGTATAGCCAATATCTCTATTAAGAGTAACTGCACTGAATGGTGTTTTCATAAAATATTGGGAAATTTGATATCTATAAATAATCATCGCAGAAAGACATAATTTCTCTTCTGCTAAATTCGCTAATAATTCTCCGAAAATTCCATCAAAGCCGGATAGTAAAAAAATATCCTCCAAACTCTCATAGAATTTGTTCCACCCATTGTAATCAATAGTTATCTCTTCTTCAGCTTTATTTTGAATTTTAGAAACAATGCCGGATTGAATAAGTTCTTCAATTTTATTAAGTTCTTTTTCCGTAGGAAAAGACTTTTTTAATAATTCATTAAGAAACAGCATACTTCACTCCAAATTTATTATACTTATTTTATTTTTACTCTTTGAATCAGATGATTTTATTTCAATATTTTATTACTTTATGGTATTCGCAAAATTTTATTTTAGTAAATTTGTGTCTAAAATTTTTATTTGCAAATTTGTATTTAAAGGTAATCTTAAATTTTTTAATTCATCATCATCATCGAATAAATATTTTAAATTTCTCCTATTATAATCATCGCATAATTCAGGATGCAGTTTGCACCATTCAAGACGGCTAATGTAAAATTTCCATTTTTCTTTGAATTTCTTTTTACCATCATCAAAAATATTTTTTGTGAAGGGTGGTTTAGTAAATCCATCACCGTTGTCCTCATTATAGAATTCCCAATCTGTACCACCTCCAAAACCTCCATCATTAGAACTATTTCTACCAAAGGAACTTCCTCCAGTTGAAAATCCTCCAAAACCGCCATGATTAGTACCTCTTCCCCAGAATGAACTTTCTCCTGATGAAATACCTCCCAAACCGTTAAAAAGATTGAATGATGTTCGAGACATTAAATCATGATATTTAGATTCATTTAAATTAAAATATTTTAAATATTTTTCATTAGCTAAAAATATATTAAATAGGGAAGAATTTAGTTGGTTGTAACCTGGATTTTTGGATGACGATATTCCATAATCAAAATCCTTCGAAATTAAGTCAAATGTTTTCTGGAAAACAGATATTTCCGATTCTTCAATTAATCCACGAACGTCAGTTGATCTAAGTACGTCAGTTGATCTAAGTACGTCAGTTGATCTAAGTACGTCGGTTGATCTAAGTACGTCGATTGATCTAAGTACGTCGATTGATCTAAGTACGTCAGTTGATCTATGTATATCAGTTGATCTATGTATGTCATTTATCCTATTCATTCTTTGAATTGACATCGTATTGCTAACATATGTAGGATTCATTTTTAGATTTAAATTTAATACAACTGCTGCACATAAATCAATAGAACACTCAAATATTAATATCAGAAATGAAACAAAAAACAGAATCGAATATTTATGATTTAACGATAGATTTTTCATAATTTTTCCTTTATTATATTAAAGCTTTTTTAAAGTAAATACAATCTCATTTGTATTGTCAATAAATTCAATTGATTTCTTGTCATCTGAAATAGTTCCGACATACTCTGAAGGTATATAATATGAATTGGATGGAAACAAGTTTTTCACTTTTTCCAAAGAGCTTGAAACAATATAAATCTTATCCTGCGATAACATAGTATAAACAAAGTTTTCGGTTGCCTCGCCTTCGTTTTTATCAGTCCAGTAAAAATATCCGGTCAAGTCATTATTATCAGTTTTGTTGATAATCATTTTAACTGTAAAATCATTATTATCAGAATCATCATCGTAGAATCCAGTCCATTCGCCGATTAGTTTGATGTGTGCAGTTTTGAGTGAATCTTCAATTGCTATGGGCTTTTTATATTCTTTTATCGCTTTTAAGCCACCTTCGTAATCTTTTAATTCAAACTTCAACATAGCAAGGTGGTAATAGGTTTTATACAATTTAGGTTCTATTTCAAGAACTTTTTCCAAATCTTCAATTGAAGATTTGTAATACATTAAACTCTTATATAAATCAGCTCTAGCAATATAGGCATCAATGTTTTTTCCGTCATATAAAATTGAATTTGTGAAATTCTCTAGTGCATTGCCATAGTTCTCTAATTCAACATATATTTTACCTCTTAGGTAATAAGCCTTACTAAGCTCCGGGACTGTATTAATACCCTTTGATTTTGCCATAGTAGAAAAAATAAAAATTGAGGAGTTCAAATCATCAAGAGCACCAGATAAAAAATTCCTTTCAATTCTGATCAAGGCTCTGTTATAATAAGATAATCCAACTAATGGGTCTATTAGGATAGAGGATGAAAAGTCCTCATAAGCTTTATCATAATTATTCAAGTCAATATAAAGCATACCTCTTAATAAATATAGTTGAGCTGAATCCGGTCTGATTTTTATAGCATCATCAAAATATTTAAGAGAAGCACTATATTCTTTTTTGTCGTAACTTTCAATGGCACTTTTGCATAGCTCATCGACAGTTTGTGAACTGAGTTTACTATAATTTAGGAAAATAGTAAATGTTAAAACTGCAATTATCATAATTCTTTTCATAAAATCCTCCAAATATTTATAAAATTCAACATACATTCTAAACCATATATACAAAAACTTCATTTTGGTTTCAATTATCAAAAAATTTCCCTTTTCCACACATTCAACATAAACCGATGGTACAGTACTTAGTTTACTCAACTTTTTCAAATTACTTTGCTGACCAGTTCGGCATGGTTTCTTCATTTTGGTTATTTGATATATTCTTCTGATTTTTTCCATCAATATCCATGACATAAATCTGATAATGTCCATCCCTATTTGATGAAAATGCAATAAATTTACCATCTGGTGAAAAAGAAGGGTGTTTGTCTTCTGAAGAATTATTTGATAGGTTTATCGGACTGGTTCCATCTTCGTTTATTATATAAATCTCTGAATTTCCTTCTCTTGTAGCAGTAAAAGCAATTTTCTTGCCATCTGAAGAAAATATAGGATCATAATCATTTTTATCTGTAGTTGGATTATGTGTTAACCATATTTTATTCAATCCATTTGTATCAATTACAAAAACATCTTTTGGCCAATTAGGTTCTGAAATAAAAACTATTTTTGATCCAGTGGGTGACCATGATGGACACCAACAGGCAGAGCTGGATTCTACCCTTTTTCGGTCTGTTCCATCTATATTCATTGTGAAGACACTAAAATAATAACCATAAGTTAAGTCAAGGGATGCTGCCACTAATCTTTTACCATCAGGTGAAGGATAAGGATGAATTTCTTCAATTTTAACATCTTTAGAAATTGTTTTTTGATTAGTCCCATCAGAATTCATGCTATAGATATAGGAAAAATTATCAACATATTTGTCATAATATATTGTATTACAATCAGGTGATAATACCGGGTTATCATTATTATACGAGTTATTTGAGATTTTTTTCTGATTAGTCCCATCTGAGTTCATAATATATATTTGGCGTTTACCGGATCCGGTTTTTGAAACATAAACAATAACATTTTTTAATTCTGTTTGAGGTTTTGGCGTTATAATATTATCTTCATTGGCACAACCAAGCAAAAAAGATAAAAACATAACAATCCTTATTATACTTCGATATTTCATAAAACTCCTTATACTAATAAATAAATAAAAAATAATCTATTTGACTACCACAAAATTCTTTGTGATTATATTTGTTCCAGTCGTTAAGGCGCAATAATAAACCCCCGAAGGAAATTCTTCTGTTGAAAAACTTATAGAATTTCGCCCTAATAAATCCTTTTCATCAAATCGTTTTATTTCAATTCCAAGAGAATTGAAGATTGAAATGTCTCTATTTGGTATTTCTGAATTGGAAAAAGAAATTGAAATTTCCTCATTTGCAGGATTGGGAAAGAAAGATATTGAAACATTAGAACTAATATTATCGTCTACACCTACTGTTTTCCATAAACTCTCATCTATAATTGAACTGCTAAAACAAAAGACCCCACAAGAAAAATCAACTCCACTGCTTGCTTGTCTCATTATTCCCCATATATAATTGTTTCTATCAGGTACAATTGCTCTTATTTCTTGTATGTAGGCTGATGGTGGTTTTCCATCATATAAATCCCATTTTTTATTAAGAGAATCGCACTTTGTAAGAATGCTATATCCTCCAAAAAATTTATTACCGAAATTGTCAACACAGCTAGAAAATAAAATATCTTCCATATTCCCAACTTTTTCTTTAATAAAATTTTGCCGCTTTTCTGAAGTATCAAATGAATTCATTTTATAAATACCTGACCTATCTGTAGTAAGAAATAATTCATTATTCTTATCCATTAAAATAGATGTAATTTTAATGGTATATTGAAAATTAATTGGAAAATATGAATGTTGTATTGTAGTAAATTTATTATCTCCATAACTAATTAATGCAGTTTTACAATTATTAATTTCAAAACCGAGCCAAATTAAATCATTTTTATCAATAAAAAAACTTGTTATCCCATTGAAATAATTATCAAAATCATTCACATAGAAAGTGTCTTGAATTATTGCAGTTTTTAAATTAAATTTAAGAATTCTTATTGTATCGGCCATTTTTTTTACTGCTATCAAATCACCTTTTGAATCAAATCCAAATTTATCATAACTTGGAATATTTACCGCAGCAAATGGGTCTTTCTTAATAAATTTATTATTTAATATGTCATATTGAAGAAAATATGAGCAACCAGGGGATGATAACCAAATGTTATCTGAGCTGTCAATCGCAATATTAGAAATGTTTATAAAATCGCAGATTGGATCTGATAAATCGTTATATACTTGGCAAGTCTCACCGTCAAATTTAATTAAACCTATACTTTCACTACCCATCCACTTATTGTTTGACTTATCAATAACAATGGAAGTGATTTTATTTGTATTCATACCAACATTTAATTTTGACAGATATTTAAAGTCATATGAAAATAAGTTTGCTGCTGAAATGCAAATAATACCAAACAAAATAGTAATTAAAGTTTTCATAAAACCTCCAATATTTATAATTCAACATACATTCTAACCCATATATACAAAAACATCATTTTGGTTTCAATTTTTTTTTTAAATTAAAATAATGTTGGAAGAATATATTTATATTCTTGAATTATATGCGTTTATAAATGGCAAAAAATAGAATGAAATGAATAATTTAATTCCCAATCTCAAATCTTCTTTTCTCGATATTATTGGCTATTGATATCAATATAGTCTCAAGATTAGTAATCGAAGAAGAAGAATTACTGTCCTTCAATATTATTTCTTGCTTATTTATCAACATGGTACTTTTTGATTCGTTGATTGTAACTAATAGTCGGGATTTCACAGATTGTTCACTACTGTTAATTCCTTCAAGCCATGATGTAAAGATCGTATTGCCTGAAATTGAATCTACCTTCATACTGAACCGTTGAATTTCTTCTTTCACAATGATTTCAGCATTTCTGATAAATTGAATATTCTGTTTGCTTTGTCCAATACCTCTGTAGTCATTATTTAACACTAAACCCAGGTCAATAATTTTCAAGTTGCTTTCGACAATTTCATCAATCAATGCCAAATCTTGTGAAACAGTAGGAATTTTTTCTTTTATAGCTACTTCTTGATTCTCAAGAAGTAAAATATTCACCTTTGTCTGAGTTGAAGACAAATAAAGGAAATAACTGATACCTAAACACAAAATAATTGAAAAAGAAGTTGCATAAGCTAAGACTGGTCTATATATGAAAAAATCTTTTAAACCTTTAAAATAAATATTTAAGTTAAATAACAAAGACATTTTAGAGATATTTTTTGGTTTATCTAAATTTCTTTTCATATGGTTATAAATATTATTTACTATTACATCATCTTTTGTAGTGTGTTCTTTAATGTCAGGTAATCTATTGAAATAACTCTTCATATAATTTTCAATATTGAAATTATTATTTTTTTCTTTTGTTTTATTCTTTTTCATTGTATTAACCTATCATACATATTAATAAGATTGAGACAAAGTCTTGAATTTCTACATCTTGTTTAATGATATATACTTTCATTTTTTCTCTAGCTCTAAAGAGCCGATTTTTAACTGTACCCTCAGGAATATTTAATCTGATTGAGACTTCCTTAATATCAAGTTCTGAATAGTAATATAAAAGAATTACATCCTGATATTCTTTACTTAACTTGTTTATCGCTTTGTTAAGAGCTACTTGCATCTCCATTTTAATCATTTCTTTTTGATGATATGAATCGTTGTTCCCCATTCTGTCATCATCATAATTTGTGTTAGCCTTCAATATGTTTATATTATCTCTTACCCATATCAGAGCTCCATTCTTAGCAATAGTAAATATCAGATTTTGGAATTTCCCTTTATCTTCACGATATTCATCTTTCTTGTTCAATACTTTAATCCATGTTTCCTGCAAAATATCTTCAGCAACTTCAAACGAACCAACTATTCTTAAAATCATCTTAAACAACCATGGTTTAATATTTTGATATAAATGTTTAAGACTTTTTAAGTCACCATCCTTACAATAAGCCAAAAAAAGCTTATCATAATCCCTATTTAAATTTTCTTCTTTAAACATATACACATTTTCATTCGTTTGGTTTCAATTATTTTCCTGTATAAACAAAACTGCCCCAAAATTTTGGGGGAGGATATTTATCCATCAATTTTTTTTGAGCTTTTATAAATGCTTCTCTACTTTCAATTCCTTGACTCAAATAATTATAAAACAATGTCATTAAATCTTTTGTTGCTAAATCTTCAACCTCCCATAAACTGACTATCACATTTTTTGCTCCTGCAATTTGAAAAGCACGCTGCATTCCGAAAACTCCTTCACCTTCTCTTATGACGCCGAGCCCAGTTTCACAAGAAGAAAGAGCAACAAGATCAGTTTTTTCCAAA
>CAZEHW010000101.1:0-11787 GCA_964511865.1 uncultured Hyphomicrobiales bacterium
AAATTCAATGACGACTTTTCTCTGCAGTTGACTCCGACTTTGGTACATCGGAATTTAGTACCTACAGCTTTGGACGATAACGATATTTTCGCTTTGGGGATAGGAGGAAGATATAAACTTACTGACCGAATCTCTTTCAATATTGAGTATTTTTACGTGCTAAGACCTACATGGAATATCGAATCTGAATTCACTAATCCGCTTTCCATTGGCTTCGATATTGAAACCGGCGGTCATGTTTTCCAGATTATGCTCTCTAATTCTCTCGGAATGATCGAAAAACACTACATTGCCGAAAATACCGGAACATGGGGCAACGGCGATATTCATCTCGGCTTTAATATTTCCAGAGTATTTACGTTATATTAATAGTAAAAATGTTAGGTGCTATGAAAGGTACCTTATAAAAATCAACAAAATTATCAAAGGAAGTATCTATAATGAAAAAAATTATATATATAATATCATTTGCCGTCATGAGCTTTTCGTTGGCTCTTGGAATTAGCAACACTGCATTTTCACAGGAAAAATATTTCAGTAAAACAGGGCATATCTGGTTTTATTCCGAAACAGCTCTGGAGACAATTGAAGCTCATAATAATCAGGTTGCATCTGTTATCAATATTAATACAGGAGCAATTGCTTTCGATGTTCTGATGAAATCCTTTAAATTTAAAAAAGCTTTGATGGAAGAACATTTCAATGAGAATTACATTCAATCAGGAAAATATCCAAAATGTACTTTTTCGGGAAAATTTGTCGAATTTAAAATAGAAAATTTTACAAAAGATGGTACATATAAAACATCGGTTGAAGGTGATATGACTATGCATGGTGTTACAAAACACGTCAAGGAATCAGGTTCTATAGTAGTTAATGACGGAAAGATAATTGCCAAATCAAAATTCAATCTCAAACCCGAAGATTATGGCATTGAAATTCCGGGTATTGTAAGGGATAAAATTGCTTCGTCAATGGAAATCAATGTTGACATTACTTATTTACCATTTCTCAAAAGATGATATTTTAAATATCCCAGAAAATAATTATGAAAAGAAAAACAAAATATATTTCTGCAGCTGTCCTTGCCTTAATAATAATTGGCATTTTTCTTGGCTTCTATATGTACAACAAACCTGTAAAAGACTTTGCCGGTTCTGAAGCTGAAATCACACTTTCAGCCAAAGAATTATTCAATGCATTCGCAAAAGACCAAAACAAAGCAACAACTGAATATGTCTCGGCAGACAAGATAATTTTGATAGAAGGGAAAATTCTTGAAATCAACAAAAGCTCTGAAAACCAAGTTAATATCATACTGGATGTAGATGATCCCGATGGAGATATTTCCTGTACACTCGTGAAAGATAAAACCGGCAAATCAGAAAAATACAAACCCGGGGATATAATCAAAATTCAGGGGCAATGCACCGGATATCAGGAACTAATCAACAAAGAAGTTATAATGATAAGATGTGGAATTGTTGAATAAATTATACCTGTTAAGCATAATATACATCTTCGTCTGTTCAATAAACAAATCACATTTTTTCTCCTTACTCAAATTCTCAATATATTTGCATGATATTTAATTTATTAAGCTGA
This sequence comes from uncultured Hyphomicrobiales bacterium, assembly GCA_964511865.1. Lineage (GTDB taxonomy): Bacteria > Bacteroidota > Ignavibacteria > Kapaibacteriales > UBA2268 > ChocPot-Mid. The sequence goes on from CAZEHW010000101.1 coordinate 1,606, forward strand.
ATCATTATTAAAAGGAAATTTCTTAAATTTGTATTATATATTAAACTTAAGGATTAAATGGATTATTTATTTTCAAATCATGCTATTGAAAAGATATTGAAAAGAAAAATACCAATCGAATTGGTCGAAGAGGTGATGCATAATCCTGAGCAAAAATTATTACAGAATGATAAAACAATTTTTCAATCAATTATTAATACTGAAGCTAAAGAATATCTTTTAAGGGTATTCGTTGATACTATTAAAGTACCAAATGTGGTTATAACAGTATATTTAACAAATAAAATTACAAAATACTGGAGAGTAAAATGAAAATAAAATATGACAAAGAAGTTGATGTGATAAATCTTCAATTTAGTGATTCTGAAATATTCGAAACTGATGAGGATAAGCCCGGAGTCATAATAGATTATGATAAAAACGGCAATATTGTAGAAATCGAGATTTTGAATGCTTCAAAGCATACAAGCCAACCATCGAAAGTGGAGTATGAATTTGCGTAGAAACTAACAATAATGATAAACTTATGAAAAAAGACATTGTCGGTTTAAATCCATTTACCAAAATCTTTGGTATAACGGTAATAATTGTAATACTATTTTCATGTCAAAAAGACGATAAAAATAATTTAGAAAATAAAGTCATTAAAATTGATTGGGGAGACATTAGCAAAAAACCAAAAAATTTATCAGAATGTTATCATAAGCTTGACAGTTTGCTCCCAGATTCCATTAAGAAAAAAATACGGAATAGTATTGACGTAGATATAATGACTGATTTTCATTTTTCCTTAGGTCTTTATATTAGAAACAATTGGATTAGACACGGCAACTCATTACTTGAAAAATCAATAAATGATAGTAACTATGATATTTCAATTGATGATTTAGGTGGAGTGATTTTAGATGGATATTGGCATTACCTTCATAAAAAAAAGTTCGATTATCGGAAAAAATTAGAAAATGCCGAATTTTATTATAGAGGTGTTGAAGAACCCACTGAAAATATAATCCCTAAAAATGTTCATTTAAAAAAAACTAACGAGATAAGTCTATTTGATATAGGTGATTCTTGTTATTCAATTCATTCATATAACATACTAAATAATCATGATTATTATATTTATGTTTATCCTTGGGGATGGAAAAGAATAACTCAAAATATTTATAAAAAACTGAGAAATGTAAATCAAAGAACGACAACAATTAAGAAAATCTATAATAAATGATTAGTTATATCCTTTCGAATATTTGATTGAATTATAAATATCGATAATAATATTTTCTCTATATTTGCATTATAATTAATTTATTTTTGGGTAAATCATTATGAAAATAATATTTGTTACTTGTCTAATCTTTTTTGCAGTTGTTGCTACTGCTTTAAGTCAGAATGTATATAAGATTCCAATATTTAAGTCGGATATTAATTTAGAAAATATTAACAAACCTTTTGCCCGATACTGGTGGTTCGCCTCAATAATTAAAGAGAAGGACATTCGTTTTAATCTCGATTGGCTCAAAGCAAATGGCTTTGGTGGTGCTGAAATCGCATGGGTTTATCCCTTGAACAGATTCAACAAAGCTGATACATCCTACACTCCGCGTCAGGAATGGCTAAGCCCCGAATGGACAAAAATTGTTGAATATGCCGTTAAGTATGCTGACAGCATCGGTTTGGGTTGCGATTTAACATTCGGAACTCTTTGGCCCTTCGGAGATACCAAAGTTAAATTTGAAGAAGCTACTCAAAAATTTGGAGACACAAGTTGGAGGCAAGAAATCAGCCGTTCGTGGGAGCATCCAAAGACGGGTTATGTGATTGACCATCTTTCTCCAAAAAATTATTTGCCTTATTTCAACCGACTGATGAATGCTTTTCCACATCCAAAAACAAATCTTTCACAAAACTACTTCATAGATAGTTGGGAAGTTGAAGCCGAAGAGCTTTGGTGCGATGGTTTTGATATTGACTTTAAAAACAAATTCGGTTACGATATTACCCCATTCATGGATTCAATTTATACTGAAGCTAACAAACATTACCTCTACGATTACATGACATTAATTTCGGAAAAAGTCCTTAGATTTTATAACGATTATGATTCGATTATGAGTAGAAATTTGCTATTTTCAAGAGGACAGGTTTCAGGTGCTCCATGTGATTTGATTTCAGGATATTCTTTGCTCGATATACCCGAAGGGGAGTCAATGCTATTCGAGCCGGAGTTCAATACAATTCCTGCGTCTGCGGCATTGCTGACAGAAAAAAAAGTTGTGAGTGCTGAAACATTTACTTGTTTATACGGCTGGCCTCGTGATTACATTCGCGAAGAGCAAACGGCAGATTTGAAATTAGTTGCCGATGCTTTATTTGCGAATGGAGTAAATCACATTATCTGGCACGGGAAAGCACACAATCCTAAAGATTGCGATACTGTTAATTTTTATGCAACAACTCACATCGGATTTTCAGGTAGTTTAGCACCTGAAATTCCACAGTTCAACAAGTATCTTGAAACAGTTTCCGGCTATATGAAAAAAGGTCGCACCTATTCGGACATTGCCGTCTATCTGCCGACAGAAGATTCATGGATTGCAGGAGTTATGCCCAAAGAAAAGCAGTTTATCTGGGCTTGGGGCTATTATGAAATGAGGTATGTTTATTTTCCTGATGAACTTGCAGGTTATAATCCCGTTTGGATTAATTATGAGTTTCTTCAAAAAGCAGATGTTAAAAATAACAAATTGTACATCGGAGGTTTGGTAACCGAATATCTTTATGTTGATGCAAAATATCTTGATTATAAAGTTGTAAAAAGATTATTTGAATTAGTAAACAATGGCTTGACAATTATTATGAAGCAAAAACCTCAACAGCCATCTGCTATTAAAAATGTAAATTACTATAAACTTGTTGAATCACTTTTTGCTTCTGAAAATGTTACCGGTTCTTTACCGAAATATTTTATACCATTCATAACAGGAAAAGATATCCCAATTCATTGGGTGCAAGAATCAAGAAATTCACTTTATATCTTCTTTCCAAATCCGAAAAGCAGAAGATTAAAATTCCCTTTGGAATATGGTCAGTCATTAAATAATAAAACATTCAAAAATGATATAACAATTAATTATGAAGGCAAAACTTATAAACTAAATTTAACATTTGAGCCGTATCAGTCTTTGCTATACAAAATAAAAGATAGTAAAATTGAACAGATTGATATTCAGTTTGTTCCTAAAACTCCGATTGTGAAGAAAAGACCGGAAGATTATGTTGCTCCGTGGTTAGTTAAGTAGAAAGTTTGTAAAGTTTGTAAAGTTAGAAAGAAAGAATGCAAATGAAATTCATAAAACTAAAAACCTGTAATAATGTTTTCGAGGCAAACATCATCAAAGGACACCTCGAAAGCGAAGAAATTCAATGTTATATTGCCAATGAGCACATTTCGAACTTGCTACCATCCATGAATACCATGGAAGGAGAGGGTCCTCAGATAATGGTAATAGAATCTGAATATGAAAGAGCCTTGGAGTTAATAACAGAGCATTTTGATATTGATGAAGAAACCGAAGAAAATTAATAATAATATCTTGTAAACACATGGAATTTAGCTGGGAAATAGTATTATTCTTGTTGGTGATTTTCACATCAGCCATGTTTCGTTCGACATTTGGCTTCGGTGATGCATTGATTTCAATGCCATTGCTTGCTATGTTTATCAGTGTAAAGACCGCTTCTCCTATCGTTGCTTTTACCGGTTTTGTTATTTCGATTGTTATTCTAATTGCTAATAAAAACTCTTTCAACATCAAAAAAGTCTGGCATCTGATATTGTTTTCTTTAATCGGAATCCCAATCGGGATACTTTTTTTAAGAGACTCACATGAGGATTTAGTAAAAACTGTTTTAGCCATTATGCTGATTTTATTCGCCCTTTATAGATTAATTGATCCTGATATAAGACAACTCAAATCAAATAAATTCTCGTGGCTCTTCGGTATTGTCTCCGGCGCTCTCGGTGGTGCGTATAATACGAACGGTCCTCCGATTATAATATATGGTTCTTTGAAAAAATGGGAGCCAAAAGAATTCAGGATTCTATTGCAGGGGATTTTTCTTCCAACCAACTTTTTTATTATTATCGGTCATGGTGTTGCCGGCTTCTGGACAAATACTGTTTTAATGTATTTTCTTTTAGCTCTCCCATTTATTATATCAGCAATATTTATCGGTACCAAAATCAATAACCGGCTTTCTCAGGATAAGTTTAATAAGTTCATTTATTTATTTCTGTTGATTATAGGAATAATATTATTAATAAAAACATATTTTTAGTATATTTATAAAATTGCTTTTGTTAAAAGTTTAAATTATATTATGAATATATATTTTCATAGGCAGAGTAAAAGTTTTTATGGGAAAATACTTGTCGTATTTTCTATTGTATTTTTAATTTTTACAGTATCTATTACATCACAGACAAAAGCTGCTGATACAAAAAAGGCAAAAACGAAAACCGTTAAAACCACTAAGAAGAAAAAGTTAAAGAAAAAAGTTGTTAAGAATGAGGATTCTGTCCAAATTATATCAGACAGTACCACTGTGGTATCGGATTCCACGAAAATCACAAAATCCAAAAAAAAGACAAAACAGGAACAGTCTTTAAAAGGTCCTTCTGATAAATCTGACTCAAGGACTAATGTGTCCGACCCTGAAGATGACTCTATGAGTGGAATGTTGGAATGGAAAATAGTTCTCAGAGATGACAATGGGAACCTTGAACTTCCTCCAAGATTCCGAAACTGGTGGTACATTCGTCTCGATGCTGTAAATAATTCGACTCCTACAACCTTGAATATTGAAGGTGACGGTTTCCCCGGAAAATCTGTGGTCATTCCGGTTTATTCTTATGATAGAATTAACTGGCACCGGCTTTCTCCTGACGATATTATTAACACAAGTTCCAATGATGGATACTTCAATTATAGCATTTATAAAGTTTTCGATTCCTCCTCGACAGTTTGGATAGCAAGATATTATCCATATTCTCTTTCAAGAAGTGAAAAGTTATTGAAATCTCTGGAAAAAAATCCTTACGCCAAAGTTGAAACTATCGGTGAATCTGCTCTGGGCAAACCAATTAAAATGATAACTATAACCGATTTTAAAGTTGACGACAAAAACAAAAAGCGTATTTGGATTCATGCCCGAACCCACCCGTCCGAAACAGGAAGCTCTTTTGCAGTCGAATCTTTGATTAAGCATTTGGTAAGTAACTGTAATGTTAATTGCAAGGATGCTGATTTAAGCAAGTTGATTTTTAATATTGTTCCTATGGTTAACCCCGATGGAGTATCTTTGGGTAATTCAAGAGTAACTCCGGAAAATAGTATTGACCTTGAACGCTCATGGGTAAAATCAGAAAACGGGTACGACCTGGAAAAAAATATTCCGCCTGAAACAAAAGCATTGCACTCTGCTATTACAAAATTAGAGAAAATGGGACCTGAATTTATTATTGCACTGAACCTCCACTCTAAAAACGCTTATTCGAATTGGAGGAATTTTCTTTATACGAATTTCAAAGAAAGCAAACCTGAAAATGGTATCGAGGGAGATTCTCTCTTCAAAAAACAATTGGAATTTGCTAAAATCTTATCCGATTTCTATTGCGGTGATACCATTAACGTACGTGACAGCGAAGAAAGTGGAAAGCTCACCGAGAAGAAACATTTTCCCGAAATGTGGTGGTGGATTAACTTCAAGGACCAAGTGATGGCGGCAACTATTGAAACAGTTACCGGATTAAATGGCTGTTTTGAAGATTGGATTACATATCGTGACCATGAAATGTTAGGTATAGCTATTGCAAAGGCGTGTAATCAGTACTATAAATTTTATGTTTCAAAAGATTATTATAAGTACGAAAGACCTAATAATGATTTTCAGGAACTCATGATGTTTTATACAAAATGAAATGTTTTATTATAAAAAATGTCAATTAAACTTATTATATAATATTCGTAAAGAGGAAAGAAGATGTTAAAAGCAGGATTGATTCTTTTGATTTACTTCATCAGTATTTCTGCCATCAGGGCAGATGATTTATTTGCAGATGAAAAAGAAGAAACTTTATTTGTAAAAAAAGAAAATATTGTGAATAAATATGACAATCTGGTCGGAGCAAGATTTTCAAATATTTCCGGATTTGGACTAAGCTATGCACGAAGGTTTGCTGGTAATTACGAAGTTTTAGTTTGCGGCTTAGTGCATTATCGTCAAAGCATCAAATGGGAAGATATGCAAAAATCAGTTATAACCGACGAAACCAAAGACGCTATATATGATTTTGGATTCGAGTTTAAAAGAGATTTTATTACTACTTCCACAACTTGTGTCTATGGCTTGATAGGTGCTTATTACTCAGTAGTGGACAAAATGGACAATGGAGTTTTTATGAGAAATGAATCTTCCGAAAAAAACTTTTCTGCAGGAATAGGTATTGGCTTAAGAGTGTTTTTAGATAAAAGATTTTCTGCGAATTTCAATTTTGGATATAAATATGACAATATAGATAAAGTTGAAAATAATCAACCTGATTGGAGTGGTGGTACTTATGTTGGATTAGGTGTAGGTATTGATTTTGGATTTTAATAATAAATATACCGCACTTATATGTTTTATCCTATCTGCAACTTATGTTTTTGCTGATGATGTAAAATATAATGATTATTCCAACTCTTTGGGTTTGAAGGCATCGAATATTTCAGGTTACGGTTTTTATTATAACAGGAAGATCAGTAATGATTTCAACTTACAGGCAATGGGTTTAATCTATTACTATATAAATAAGAAAGAGACTGAAGAATACCGTAATTTCAATTATGATTTTGGTCTGGAAATTCAAAGAAATATGTATCGTTCTGTCAACTCAAGGATATATCTTCTAAGCGGAGCTTATTACTATTTTGATGAAGAATATGATAAACATGATGACTTGAGTGACAAAACTATCAATCATTCTTTCAATGTTGGGGTAGGTGTCGGATATGAATTGTTTTATAAAAGATTTGTTTTAAGCATGGAACTTGGATATAAGTTTTTTGAAGATAACAAAGAAATTACGGAAAATAATAATCCGACATATCCCGAAAGAGAAAGAACGACAAGGATAGGAGCAGGTATCGGTTTAGGTTTTACTTTTTAAAATTAAGTTGGGTCACTAAAAGATTAAAATTAACTTTAAAATAATTGGATACTATTTACGGTAATTTAATTAGGTATTAAAGGAGTTTACTATGAACAGCAAAATAAAAATATTAATTGTAGATGACGAGCAAATTGTCTTGGACAGCATAAGAAAACATCTTCGTAATGTTCCTGATTATGAATCTTATACTGCTCTTAACGTAGAGACTGCATTGAAAATATTAGACTCAGTAGATATTGATATTGTTCTAACAGACCTGATGATGCCCGAAATTGACGGACTGGAATTATTGAAACTATTACAGCAAAAAAGTAAATTCATCATTGCTATTATGATAACCGGCTATGCAACAATCAATACTGCTTTACAGGCACAACAACTTGGTGCTTTTGACTATCTCGCAAAACCTTTTACGAGAGAAGAATTATTAAAGGTCGTAAAAAGAGCCGCAAGTCTTGCTTTAGCTTCCAAAATGCAGGAGACATCCAATAAACCTGTAACACGTGAAAAACCTCAGTGGACAGGCGGCTTCAAAGGCATTGGCGAACATTCATGGTTTATGAAAGATGAAGATGGCAGTGTTCTTATCGGTGTGGAAAGACCCTTCCTTTATAGTTTTGGTAAGATACAAAATGTTTACCTACCAAGTGTTGGAGATGAACTAAGGCAAGGCAGTGTTTATTTCCAGATTTTTTCTTCTGATCTGAGGTCTGAGAGTTTACTCTCGCCTCTTAGCGGCAGTGTCATTGCAGTTAATGAACCTTTGGTGAGTAATCCTGACTTTTATCTTGAAGACCCTTACGGCAAAGGATGGCTTGTCAGACTTGAAGCTTCAAATTTCTTTGAAGACATTAAAATCTTAGGATTGTAAAAATAAGTCTGCAATTTATTATTGAATAAATGTATTACCTTCCCCCGGCAATAGAGATTCGTATGTCTAAACCAACCTGTGTAGTTGTAAATCCCGGTTGTGCGGCACCTTCAGTAAATGTTCCTTCGTATCGTACAAAGAAAGCCGCAGTTACCCGGTTGCTCATATTATATCTGATTCTCGGTTCAATTATTATTTTCGAATTTCCATCAAGTATTCTGCCGTCAGTACCGTTGCTTTCGGTCAAAATCACGTCATAAGTGGCTCTGCTGCTCGATTGGTATGTTGCCATAAAGCTTGCTTCAACATCATTTTGCAGTTTGATTCCAAGTAAATCCCACTCAAAACCTTTCATTGTGTAGCTTGCCTGCGCCTGTATCTCATCTGTCGAATTTTTAGCAATTGTTGAACGGTTAGCTGAATTCAATTGATATCCGGTTGTTGTGTTATATTTTATCGTTGCTGTCAATATTCCATCAAGCTTTTTCTCATCGAATGTCATGGACAGTCCGAATAAGGGCTGGAATCCTATCTGTACCTGTTGCCCCTGTGTCATTCTGCCATTGTCATTTATCAGAGCATTTTCCGTGTAAATTGATGTATATCTATGCTCGATATTTGCTCCTTTAACAAGGCCGTTCCATATTTCCCATTTTTCAATTCCCTGCCATTTAATTGACCAGTTTATTGCCGGAAGGAATTTACCCATTCTTCCCGAAGTGAAGCTGAATGCCTCCAGTCCTTCATGAAAAGACTCGGTTAATGCAACCATTAGTTCTTGATTTTGTTGTGGTGTTAAAGATGCTGAATCCACTTTAAAAGGCATTGCCGCTTTCTTCTGTTCATAAAGTTCTATTACATGTTCAATATTATTACTAAAAACATCAAGTCCAAAAACCGAGGGTATGGACAAATATGTTCTGTTGAATGATTCAGTTGCCATCACATTTGTATAGGTTGGATTACCCAAAGCATCTGTTTCTACAGTTTGAGTTTTATTATAAGCAAAATCAGTACTCCAGTTTATCTCCAGTACTGCTCCGGGCCAAAGCGGTCTTGTTGTCCCAAGTTTCATAGTGGTTTTTTGATTGTAATTTTCAGGTAAAATCGCATTTGGTGGTCTTAATCCGTTATCAGTATCAAACGAGAAAAACGGGAAACTCGAGGATGATACAATATCATAGCTCCCATGAGGACTTCCAATCAATCCCATTTGATATGCAAAGCTGGGTCCAAAATTATTTAAGCTTTCACGACCTGTTAATCCTCTTGCCCAAAAATTTGATATACCCGATGAGCCGAATACACCCGGATTTAAAGATGTGTTCCCTTGTGTAACATCTAATTGAATTCTGTCGTAATCTAAAAATATTGACTTCAAAACAAATAATGCTTCTTTAAAATATCCGCCGATTTTACTTTCTGTCGTATCCGGAGGTTTACTCATTTTGATAATCTTTGAAGGAGCCAAACCAAACCAAGAATCTCCAAGAGCTCTTAAATTTAAACCTGATGAAAACCGCAAATTCGTATTATAATTTGCATTCTTTACAATATCCCGTACCGATGGGTCTGATTGCAATGGGTCATTCCATGTGTAATTTGATGCATATGACAAAGCAGTTATTTCAAAATATTTTCTCCCGATGAATGGAAGAGTAGGTTTGAAATTTAAAGTTACGCTTTGAGTATGATTATTGTCCTTACCAAGGTCAATCAATCCTTCATTAAAAAGTATTTCCTGTCTTAGTTCGTTTCCGCTTCTCTGTCTTCCAAGTTCATCAAGTTCGTATGGAACTAATGTGCTTTGTGTCTTCATATTATAATCAAGAGATGGACTAAATAGTCCTCCTTCACTGAATTGCCATTTGAATTGTACTGCTCTGTTGCTCGAAAAATCCCGTATAACAGGAGATGCAAAATCCAGATATCTTGACTTTTCTGTCATTCTGCTCCTTTGCATATCCATACTTGCCGAAAAGTTTGATGGTAGAAAATTAAGCTTCCACTTATTATAATCTTCAAATATGTCCAAACTATCAAAGAGTCCCAATGGCTGGAAGGATAGGACATCAGGTATTTGTGTTGAATATTG
>CAZEHW010000102.1:0-11776 GCA_964511865.1 uncultured Hyphomicrobiales bacterium
AGCCCCACCAATTATGCCAATGGCGGCGGCTTCATCTAAGTTAAAACCAAGAGCAACAGCTGCAAATAGTGCAAAGAAAACACCGAATTGAGCCGCAGCACCCAAAAGAAATGTTTTAGGATTTGCAAGCAATGGACCAAAATCAGTCATAGCACCAATCCCAAGAAAGATTAAAGGTGGAAATATTTCTAATTCAATACCTTTGGAGATATAATAAAACAACCCACCGATTTGTTCACCCATCGGAGGAGTAAGTAAGCCACTGCCCGGAAGATTTGCAAGGAATGCACCTAAGCCGATTGGCAGTAGTAGTAACGGTTCAAATCCCTTTTTTATGGCTAAATACATCATGAGGCAAGCAATCATCATCATAATTATTTCGCCCCATCCTAATTGCCAAAAACCCATTCCGGCAAAGAAGCTTTGTAAAAATTCTATCATTTTGTTTGCCTTTTACTCATATTTTAATAGCAATTGACCGGCTTCAATCTTATCATTGATTTTAACTTGGATTGAAGAGATTTTCCCATCTCGAGGTGAAGAAATATCAGTCTTCATCTTCATTGATTCAAGTACAAATAATCTGTCATGTTCTTTGACTTCATCATTTTCTTGTACTAATATCTCAAGAATAATACCGTTTATCGGTGATGAAAGACTTTGTACGTCAGATTCGATTTTCTTTTGTTTAATTTTTTGAATTTGCTGATTCATTAAAGTATTTTTTTGAATATTAGTAAAGCTGTCACGTCGGGACGGCATCTGAACAGATTGATCGCTGGACAGATAAGGGGATTGTTCATCATCTTCGTAAACTTCGACTTCTACATCGAAACGAACACCATTAACTGTAACATGCATTTTTTTCATTTTTTTTCCTTTAATTTTTTAGATTTTATTTTTTCTCAATATTATGTGAACCCATAACAATCATTCTTCCTGTTTGTGACCAGGAAGTTTCAGTCTTGGTAAGATATTTTATTTTTTTAACAACAATAGGTTTTTTAAAAACCTCATAAGCTGCAGCAGAAATAACAGCTACGATTTCTGGTGTAATTGCAACTTCTTTATCATCCTTAGGTTCAGAAACTGGATTCAGTTTTTTATTTACCATGTACAAATTAAATTTTGAATCAATATATTGCAACACTATCATCATAAGATAGAAGAAGAGCAGAGAGCTAAAAACCGCTCCGAGTCCAACTGCCATAACAACCAATGCTTCGGATAATCTTTCCCACATATACATTCCTTTCTTCTATAATGGTATTAATCCATGTTTTTTTGCTGGTCTAAGTTCTCTTTTGTTTCTTAAAGACTCAAGTGAAATTGATAGAAAATGTCTTGTCTGCTTTGGTTCGATTATGCTGTCAACCATACCTTCTGCTGCCGCAGGATAAGGACTCGCAAATTCAATTCTGTATTTGTCAATCAATTCTTTCCTTTTTGCGTTTTGGTCATCTGCATTTTTAATATCATCTTTGTATAAAACAGAAACTGCACCTTCGGCACCCATTACTGCTATTTCAGCAGAGGGCCATGCAGCTACCCGGTCTGCTCCCAAAGATTTTGCACTCATGGCAAGATATGCTCCTCCGTATGCTTTTCTTAAAACAACAGTAACTTTAGGTACTGTTGCGGCAGAATATGCGAATAACATTTTTGCACCATGCCTTATTATTCCTCCTAATTCCTGCTCAACTCCCGGTAAAAATCCCGGAACATCAACAAATGATACTAAAGGAATATTAAAAGCATTGCAAAATCTGATAAATCTCGCAGCTTTATCTGATGCATTAATATCGATTGCACCGAATTTTACAGTTGGTTGATTTGCAACTATTCCGACTACTCTGCCGTTTAATCTGGCAAAGCTGACTATCATGTTTGGAGCAAAATAGGGTTGGACTTCAAAAAATGAATCAGGGTCAAAAATACGATTCAAAACTTCCCACATATTGTAAGGATCTCTCGGGTCATCAGGAATTACATTATTCAATGTATCGTCTTCCATAATTAAAATTTCTCCGTCACCTTCGATAGGAGGGTCTTGGGTATTATTCGCCGGGAGGTATGTTAGGAGTTTTTGGCAAATTTCAATTGCATCGGCATCATCTCTTGCTATAAAATGTATATTGCCCGTAATTGTTGCCTGTGTCATAGCTCCGCCAAGTTCTTCAGCGGAAATACTTTCACCTGTTGCTTCTTTTATAACTTGTGGACCGGCAATGAATAACTGACCGGTTTTTTCTACCATAATAATAAAATCCATCATGGCTGGTGAATAAGCGGCGCCTCCGGCACAAGGACCTGCGATAATTGAAATTTGTGGAACTACTCCTGATAATAGTGTGTTATAGTAAAAAATTCTTCCATATCCTCTTAAGGAAAGAACGCCTTCCTGAATCCTTGCTCCTCCGCTGTCATTAATTGAAATAAAAGGTGTGCCGTTTTTCAAAGCCATATCCATTACTTCGCAAATTTTCCAGGCATGTTTTTCACCTACAGAACCTCCCATAACAGTAAAGTCCTGAGAAGCTGTGTGAACCAATCTTCCGTTAATAGCTCCCAATGCAGTAACTACTCCATCTCCCGGAAGAACTTTTCCTTTCATTCCGAAAGAGGAGGAGGTATGCTCAACAAATGTAAACAATTCATCATACCATCCATTGTCATAAAGCAGGTGCAATCTTTCTCTTGCGTGCATCTTACCCAGATTATGCTGGGACTGAATTTTTTCTTTGTCAATCCCTTTTAAATAAGAAATTTTCTTGTTTTTCATTTCAAGAATTTTATCTTGTGTTTTACTCATTTCTCTAAAAAATCTTATTATAAAACAATAATTTAAATTTAATAAAAATCAAAATACAAACTTGCAAAGAATAATTAACGAAACAATGACAATCAAAAAAAATATTTTATTTGAAATTTACGAAAAATTAAAAAAATGACGTAACTTATCAGATTTGCAATCAATAAGAAATGCAACGCAATGAATACATGAGTTTCTGCAATTTCTTTATAAGTTTAACTAATTTTTTGATTTGTTAGATTCATATAATTTCAATTACGAAAACGCATAATGGAGAAGCTAAACTTTCAGAAAGTTATTAAACAATCCCATCCGCCTCCCATCAATTCGTAATTCGTAATTAAATAAGAATCGCTTTGTAGCAATAATTGATAATTCCTGATTCTCCTTCTAACAATTTAATTAATTTTCCAAAATATTAAATGAGCTAAAATTTATTTTATTATATAGTTAACTGTATTTCATTTTCTGGCTTGTAATTTGCTTCTATTAAGAATATATTAATAAGCTAAATAGATTATGGAACTTAAAGAAGGCATAAAGAATTTTCTGATTTATTGCGAAACCGAAAGGAATTATTCGCATTATACTGTCGAGAGCTATAGCACAGCATTAGCTCAGTTTTTCGATTTTTTAAATGAAGAATACGGAGAAGTTCCTAATTTGGAAGATATTGTAACAAACGACATCAGACCTTTCCTGAGTTATCTGATGGACAAAGGACAAAAGAAATCGTCATTGCGATTGAAAATAGCCGCTGTAAAGTCATTTTTCAAATTTTGCCAAAAGCGGGGATTAACTGTGAAGAATCCTGCTTCACTTGTTCCAACTCCAAAAAGAGAGAAAAAATTACCGTCATTTCTGCTTCAAAAGGAAGTTTCGACAATGATTGACAATATTACCGGTGATGATGTAGTGAGCTTGCGGGATAAAGCATTAGCAGAGCTTTTATACTCATCAGGATTAAGAATAAGCGAAGCTCTTCAGCTCAATGTGGTTGATATAAATTTCTATGAAAAAAGCGTTAAAGTATTGGGGAAGGGCAGAAAAGAACGCATAGTACCCATAGGTGCTAAAGCTTTGACTTCCTTAAAGAAATATATTGAGAAAAGAAGAGATTTAATTGACGAGGTAAAGGAGAATGCCCTTTTTCTGTCTAAACGAGGCAAAAGCATGAATCCTGTTAATGCTTATAGAATTATTAACAGCTTGATGAAACAAAACACAGAATCACCACAAAAAAGTCCACATGTTTTGCGGCATACCTTTGCCACACATTTACTCGATAATGGTGCTGATATTCAATCAGTGAGTGAGATGTTGGGACATGCTTCACTTTCTACAACACAGGTCTATACGCATGTTTCTATCGAAAGATTAAAATCTGCATATAAGAAAGCACATCCTAAAGCTTAAGAGTTTGTAAAGTTGAAAGTTTATAAAGTTAAAATGGAAAATAATCAATATTCCTCATTTAATTATTGTATAAATGGGTCCTTTTTGTGTTAATTGACTTTCTACAAGATTTACTGAGAAATTCTGTATTAGACCAAAATCTATGTTTGAAAATTTTGGTAACATTTTTTGGAATTCCGGTGTAACAGATTTAATCCTTTGCAAAGATAAATGAGGTTTGAAAGGGCGTTTCTCTTTTTCAAAACCCAGCTTAGATAGATTCATTTCAATGGATTTATTTATTTCGTAGATTTTTCTATCATTATTTATAATATTTACAAAAAATACTCTGGGATTTTTTGGATTTGGAAAAACTCCCAAACCTTTTAGAACCAAGCTTGAATCGTATGTTTTCAATTGTTCTTCCAATGAATTTAATATTTCAGGGATTTTTCCGATTTCAACATCTCCAAGGAATTTGTAAGTGAAATGAAGGTTTTCCATTTCGACCCATTTTCCGTAAATAAGCGGAGTAAACGCGGAAACAATTTTTTTATAACCTTCAAAAAATTTCTCGGATTTGATGAAAGTACCAATGAATAATCTTTTCTTTTCCATATTTATAACCTCATTCAGTATATATTTTGTAATATACGAAAAAATAATTTGTAATAGAAATTTCAAATATATTTAGGTTCAAAAAACTTTTTTTCACTCAAAAAAAAATTTTCAGGTAAAAAATTCGTTATATAAGAATTGAAAAGTAAAACATTATAAAATGTTTTTAATAAAAAACTTAAATTTGTGAATTTAATATTTTTTGCAGGAGAGATAAATGACTGATATCAAAGAACTGAACGAGAAGATACAAAAAGAGAGTGCTTTCGTTGACATATTAATAATGGAAATGGGCAAGGTCATTGTCGGACAAAAATCCATGGTTGAAAGGATGTTAATCGGATTATTGTCAAACGGACATATTCTTTTAGAGGGTGTTCCGGGGTTGGCAAAGACACTGGCTATTAAAACTCTTGCTTCTTCTATAGATGCAAAGTACAGCAGAATTCAGTTTACGCCTGACCTGCTTCCGGCAGATGTTACAGGCACTATGATTTATAATCAAAAGAAAGATGAATTTACTGTTCGCAAAGGTCCGATTTTTGCAAATTTTATTCTTGCCGATGAAATTAACAGGGCTCCTGCTAAGGTTCAATCTGCTTTACTCGAAGCTATGCAGGAAAAACAAATTACAATTGGTGACAACACTTTCAAACTTGAAGAACCGTTTTTAGTTATGGCTACTCAAAACCCAATCGAGCAGGAGGGAACTTATCCATTACCCGAAGCACAGGTTGACAGGTTTATGCTTAAAGTGGTTATCGGCTATCCGGATAGAGACGACGAAAAAGCTATTATGCGTGAAAATCTGGCTCATGAATTTCCAACAGTCAATCCATTATTGAAAACAAATGAAATTCTAAGTGCAAGAAATCTGGTAAAAGATGTATATATGGATGAAAAAATCGAACATTATATTTTGGATATTATTTTCTCGACAAGGTTTCCCAAGGAATACAAACTTGAGAAATTAGCTCAATTGATTTCATATGGAGCATCTCCGAGAGGTTCGATATTTTTAGCTCATGCGGCTAAGGCATATGCCTTTATTAAACGAAGGGGGTATGTTATTCCCGAAGACATCAGAGCAGTTTGTCTGGATGTTTTAAGGCATAGAATAGGTTTAACTTATGAAGCAGAAGCTGAGAACATTAGTTCTGAGGATATTATCAATGAGATTTTGAATACTGTAGAAGTTCCTTAATAGTTTAATAAGTTTAATTTGTTTAATCAGTTTAATGAGTTGTGTGTTTTTAGAACAACAGTACTTGAGAACTATAGTACTAAAGAACTAAACAAAAAAAGATGGAAACAACAGAATTAATAAAGAAGGTCAGAAAAATTGAGATAAGAACCAGGGGCTTGTCCAAACAACTATTTTCCGGTGAATACCACAGTGCATTCAAAGGGAAAGGTATGGCTTTCAGTGAGGTTCGCGAATACCAGTTTGGTGATGAAATCCGGACAATTGACTGGAACGTTACCGCAAGATTCAACCATCCTTATGTTAAAGTATTCGAGGAAGAACGTGAACTTACCGTTATGCTTCTCGTTGATATGAGCGGTTCCGAAAGTTTCGGTACAAAGCAACAATTTAAGAGTGACTTGATTATCGAACTTTGTGCTGTACTGGCTTTTTCTGCTATTCAAAACAATGATAAAATTGGTGTTATATTTTTTACTGATAAAATTGAAAAATTTATTCCTCCAAAAAAGGGGAGAACCCATATACTCAGAATAATCCGTGAACTGATTAATTTCAAACCTGAAAATTCAGGTACTGACATCGGGGAAGCTCTACGTTATTTCACAAATGTCGTCAAGAAAAGAAGTATTGCTTTTATACTCTCAGATTTTATTAATAAAAGTTTTGAGGAACCGCTAAAAATTGCCGGCTCCAAGCACGATACGATTGCCGTTCAGATATATGACGAGAGGGAATCCGAACTACCAAATATTGGCTTAATGAAAGTACTTGATTCCGAAACAGGCAATCAAATTTGGGCTGATTCTTCCAATTCTACTGTTCGAAATAATTACAAGCTATGGTGGTCAAACAAACAGGAAGAATTGAGAACGATGTTAATCAGAAACAAAGTTGATTTAATCAAACTCAGGACAGACGAGTCTTACGTACAGCCGCTTATGACTTTTTTTAAGAAAAGGGGAAGAAGGAGATAGTTCTTTAATTTTAAAATTTAAAATTTTCAATTTAAAATCAATTATAAATTTTACAATTTTCAATCAATTTTTTAAATCCCAATTTTCTAAACGCAGTTTCACTTTGAAGTGAAAATTGCTGTTTTTGTAACTTATTGTATTCTTGAAATTTATTAAGAACAGCAAAAAAAATTGCACCAATTGCACCGCAGTTTGAGATTTTTGTTTTTGTCGTCAGTGGCGGTTCTTCTTTTGATGCTTGCGACAAAAATGAGTTGTGTTAATCCCCGAATTTTCAATAGTTTGATTCGATGGATTTTGAAAATGTCGCATTTTGCGTAGATTTTTTAAAAAAAGCGAAATGTGAAACGTGAAACGTGAAACGAAAGACAGTTACACAGAGTTCCCCAGAGAATGCACAGAGTTCCACAGAGAATTTAACGAACTATTAATTTGCCAAAGAACAAGCTGGACGAAATTACGATTTGGGTGTGAAATGTAATTTATTTTGTTTTGAAAGGATTATTATTTTGTTTGGGGGTTGGGGAGAAGGAAAGGACGGAAGAATTTAAACGCAAAGGGACGCGAAGTTTTCGCAAAGTTTCGCAAAGTTTTTTTGTAGGAATATTGGACTAAAGTCCGGGGTTTGTTTGCTTCTTATTCCACGACTTAAAAGTCGTGGATAGTTTTAATTCATTATCCACTATCTAAAGATAGTGGCACAATATGTTCTAGAGACACCTTAACCCTCTATTGAGATGGGATTATTTTTTATTTTAGAATAAATACTTTTTCACTCCGGATTTGGTTGTCTGTCTGCAAAACAACATTATAAATACCCTGTGGGTAGCCACCAAAATCAAACGTCTCTACATAATCTCCCGTATATTTAAAGTCGCTTTTCAATAGTGTTTTGTTGCCTAAAACATCTGTCAGGAAAATATTCACTGTTCCTGCTGTTTCGATGCGGTAGCGTAGGTTGATTGTTGAAGAAGTTGGATTTGGGAAAATTTTAATGTATTCGTATTCTAAAATATTTTCAGGAATATTCACTTTGGTGGTGTCAATTATTCTTGCGATATAAGTATTATCTCCCTGATATCCAGAACAAACTATTTCATTGTCACTAAGAACTACAATTGATTTTAATTGGTTTTCCAACCCGGGATCCCCCCATTCTTTCTTCCAAATTAAATTTCCATTATTATCAATTTTTAAAATACAGAATTTTATTAATGTAAAAGGAGGTTCTTCTATAATACTTTGCAGGGTATTAGCTATTACGAAATAATTACCTTGAGGTGTTTCAAAAAGTTTAGTATCAAAAATCTGGACATTTTCAAAATTATACCTTTCCCAATCTATATTTCCATTAGAATCAAATTGTTTAATGAAATGTTCATATCTATTAAATGTTTTCATATACGGTCTTAACCAACCAATGATTATAAATTTTCCTTTCGATGTTTCGAGCAATTTGGCGGGTAATTCTCTTGCCGAATCACTGACCATTATATGTTCCCAAACTAATTGTTTATCCTTATCGAATTTCAAAAAATACATGTCGTATTTTTTCCTGATTTTATTATAAAAATCACCCACAACAACAATTCCACTATCTTTAGTTAACATTGCATCATTAATCTCCAAATCCCGATAAATTATAGAATCCATATAGTAAATATTTTCTTCAGATACATAATTTGCGAATTCATCATACGTTTGTAAAACTAATTTTGCTGCGGTGTCAGATGCACTGTTGTAAATATGATAGATATTGAAATCAAAATTAACGAAGTATTTGCCAACATTGAATAAAAAATTATTTTTTAATGAAACACTGTCAGTTGAATAAATAATATCTCCTGAAGTATCAATTATCTGAGAATATAAATATTTGAACATTGAACCGTAATTTGAAAGTGTTATTATTTTTTTATCCTTATTTTCAAATGTTATCAGTGGTATTGTAGTATTATCAAGTGTATCATTTGTTTCCCATATTTGGTTAAAATTCTGATCAATTTTTATTAAACTAGTTATTCCTTCATTTGATTCATCTTTTGAAGTTTCAGAGAACCCTGTTATATAAAAATAATTATTACTTTGAAGAAGATAGGTGTTCCTCAAATAATCATGGTGTGTCTTAAATGCTCTATTCATAATTATTTCCTGGGAGTTTGTTACTCTTATAACAAAAATAATTAATATAATTATGGCATATTTCATTATTATTTCCTTAAGTATTACTTCCAAAAATTGAATTTAAATAAATTAATTTTTCCCAAGACGATAAAAGTTACAACTATTTTTCATAGTTTCTCCAAATTTGTTCCCAAATATACATATAATCCACTTGAAAAACCAAAAAGTTCACTTATTTATTTTAAAAATAAAAAAGTCTTATAGTCTAATTGTCTAACAGTCTAAAAACCTAAAACAATTACAGAAAAATTTTTTTACTTCTAATACAATTATTAATTTATATGTTTTGAATTTAAACTAAATAATTTAATTAGGTGAGAAAATGATTTTGCATAGTATATTACCCTTTGTCTTTGGCGGTTTAATGTCTTATTATGTTACTACTGCTCCTGATGATATAGTCAAAACCAAGACACAGGAATCAAAGCAGATGACAGGCGAAGCCCCGTTGAATCAAAAGGCAAGGTATGAATGGGAACTAATGAGATTAAAAGACCCGCAAACCGGAAGAATTCCATATGATGCCTTCCAGCAGTCTTTGGCTTATGCTCAAACTCTTCCCGGTTCACCTCAAAACTTCGTGAACAAGAAAGAACAGTTGCTATCGGAAAATTGGAATTTGAGAGGACCGATAAATATCGGAGGCAGAACAAGGGCTTTGGCTCTCGATGTTTTGGATGAAAACATAATGATTGCAGGTGGTGTTTCGGGTGGTATGTGGCGTTCTGTTGACGGAGGGAAGAATTGGGTCAAGACAACAAAACCGGAGCAGTTGCAGTCAACAAGCTGTATCGCTCAGGACAAACGTTCAGGAAAAGAAAATGTATGGTATGTCGGTACCGGAGAATATTTTAATATATACGGCGGTTTAAGAGGAGATGGTGTTTACAAATCAACAGATAGTGGCAATTCATGGTTTCAGCTTGAATCAACGGTTTCCGGTTCACCACATGCTTGGAATAGTTTTGATTATATATGGAATATTGTTTCCGACCATACTAATCTAAATGAAGATGTAGTTCTAACTGCTAACGCTGTAGGTTCTATAAACAGAAGTACAGATGGAGGACAAACTTGGAAAAATGTTTTAGGTGAGTTCAATAACAATAATAATACATTTAGCTGGTTTGTTGACCTTACGATTTCAAAATCAGGTGTATTTTATGCTGCTTTTAGCCAGGAATCATGGTCAAATGTTGCGGCTGCTTCCATAAAAGGAATTTTCAGGTCAACAAACGGAATTGATTGGATAGATATTTCTCCGGAATTTATTCCCTCAAAGTATAGTAGAGTAGTAATAGCTATATCTCCATCCGATGAGAATCAGGTTTATTTTTTAGCTGAAACTCCGGGTTCAGGTAAGTTAACAAGAAATTCACAAGGTGACAGCTTATGGCACAGCATTTGGAAATATACTTATTTAAGCGGTGATGGCAGTGGAGAAGGAGGGATATGGGAAGATAGAACTGCCGGTATTCCGGCTCCTGCAAGAATCCGCAGTCAGTTTAATTCTCAGGGTGGTTATGATTTGGTTATAGCTGTAAAACCCGATGACCCTGAAGTAGTCATTATCGGTGGTACAAATCTTTACAGGTCAACTGATGGCTTCAGAACAGAGGAAAATACTACTCATATTGGCGGTTATTGCTGGGATGATACTTCCTGCTATGAAATTTACACTTACACCAATCATCATGCTGACGAGCATGCTATAATGTTTTTACCCTCAAACCCAAATGTGATGTTTACAGGTAGTGATGGCGGAATAGCCAAAACATATGATATTTTAAAACCGCATGTAGACTGGGAATCTCTTAATTGGGGATATTATACAACACAATTCTATACTGTCTGCATTGACCATGCAATCGAGGGTAGTAAGGAAATTATTGGTGGTTTGCAGGATAACGGGACACTTTATACAAATTCAGATAATTTAAATAAATCTTGGACAAGTCCGGCAGGTGCTGATGGTTTTCATTGTGCTATTGCGGACAGCGGAAAGGCACATTATACATCCAACAATACTTCTTTTCAGCCATTCATTAAGATTTGGAGAAAGATGCTCGATGAAGACAGTGAACCTGTTATTTCCACACGCATTGACCCAATAGGTGTTACCGACATGATTTGGAATACACCCTTTCGCCTTGACCCAAATGATACAAGAAGGATGTATCTGGCAGGGGGGAGAATGCTTTGGAGAAATAACAATCTCGATTTAATTCCTAATGAGCAAACGAAGGACTCAACATCAATCGGATGGGATAGTCTATCATTTACAAAAGTTGACAGCAATTATTCGGGAGCAGGCAGAGATGAAAGAATCAGCGCAGTTGTTGTTTCGAAGAATCCTGCAAATATTGTTTATTATGGCACTACTTATGGGAGATTATTCAGACTTGATTACGCAAATGAGGGAGACCCCGAACCTGTGAATATAACAGATAGTGAATTTCCCAATTTATCAAATATTGGTTGTGTAGCTGTTAATCCTCATGATGCAAATAAATTATTTTGTGTTTTTACGAACTTCAATATATTAAGTATTTTATCTTGCCGGTCTCAAAAATGCAAGTTTATCTT
>CAZEHW010000103.1:0-3410 GCA_964511865.1 uncultured Hyphomicrobiales bacterium
CCAATTAATTTTTTCGTTCTAACTGACCAGTAATAAGAAGTATTATTTTCAAGCTTATCGACCAAGTATTCTGTCTTGTTAATATTGGAAAATATACTAGTTCCATTAGTGAAAGCTGAATCTGTGGCTATTTTAATTTCATAATATTTGATATTTTCTGATTCATTCCATTCCAGCAACACATTTGTTGGAATCTTGTACTCATTGTTTTTCGGAGATAAAAGTTCATGTAAAGTTATAAAATTATAAACATCTGACCAATCACCATATTCCTGACCGTCAAATGCCCTTACTCTCCAATAATAATTAGTTAAAAATTCAAGATTACTATAATTAAATGTGTTTGTATTAATGGTAGTATCGACAGCATTTATTGTAAAATCAGAGTTACTGCTTATTTGAACCTGATAACTTTTAGCAAAAGTTATTGATGACCACTCCAAAGTTCCTTTTATGGGATTATCCTCCGAAGCTAAAATTGGAAAATTCAATGTAGGCTGACCAATTTTTGTTGAAAATTGCCATGTTTCTGAGTAATCTGTAGTCGTATCTTTAAGTATTCCTTTAACTCTCCACCAATAGTTTGTTGAGTTCCTAAACTGAAAATAATTAAGCTCTGTTTGGTCGGTAACAATTGTATCGATTAACTTATTCAGAAAGTTAATATCATCTGAAATTTGTACAGCATAACTCTTAACGGAGTTAAGAGGTAACCAGCTTAACAAACCATTTGTTGGTTGTCTCTGACTCTTATTTGTTGGTAAATTAAGCTCAACTTGCCCTGAAGTAGTCTTAAACTTATATATTTCAGACCAAATTCTTGTTGACAAATTGTTTGAAGCATAGACATGCCAAAAATATTGTGTCAAAGGTTTTAAATCATTATACGAATAGTAACAGGAGTCTGAAGTCGATTGATTCAATATAAATGTTTTAAATGTAGAATCATCAGAAACAAGTATCCCATAATCCCTGGCTCCACTGACATTGTCCCATTCAAGAGTACCCATCAATGGCTGGTTAATTGACTTATTTTCGGGTTTTACTAAATTCGGTTGAGATATTTCAGTTGTAAAAGAGTAGATCGGAGACCATTCTGCCTCGCATTCACTCCCGGAACCTTTAACTCTCCAAAAATATTTTGTATTGTTTACCAGAAAATCACACTCAATTGTCTTTGAGCCATAAACAACTTTTTCATAAATCGGTGACTCGAAATTCTCACTCATTGATATCTGAACTAAAAAATTATTTGTTGGAGATTTAGTTGACCAAATTAATGCAGAATTGATAGGGATATTTACTTTATTGTTCTCAGGTGCTATCAATATTGGAGCTGTATAAGAATTATAACCAAGAATAAATTCTCCATAACTATCTATATTCGCTTCCAGTCTGTTGTAATTCTTATCATATGTTGTTTCGAGTAAAGTGAAAGAGCCATTGTTTTCATACTTTCGCCAATAAATTCTCAAATCATCTTTATTGTTGTAATCACCTAAACTATTTAAATCAAAATATATCTTTGCATTCATTGACGTTATGTTACGATAATTTAAAACCCAACGGAGGGGTAAGTAACTACAGGGACTTTTGGAATTGAACGAAGCATAATGCGGTGCATAGTTATGTTTCTCAACTGATGCAGATCCACTCCCTGTCAGTAAATTAACATTTACAGAAACCCCTGTGATTTGATTTCCATCATTAAAAGAATAAAGTTGTTTTATATTTACATTACGGCTGACTGTGTTCATCATTAATACATTTCTCAATACCTGATAGGAAAAGGAATTTCCTCCTAAATCCATATCCATAACTATTTGTCTATCTGAAGTAACTTCAGTTGCCAATCTGTTATCTTTATTCATACCCCAGCCAATCATTGTATTACCATTTGGAAGTCTTTGTGCATTTCCTTGAAACGCAGCAAATACAGGAGTTGGATGTCTGAATTCCCATACCTTTGTTACTGTTTTATAAAATTCGTTTACTCTATATTCCACGGCTCTTGAAAATGGAGATGGCTTAAGGTTACCATTGTCAAACAGTAGAATATTTCCATTTGGCAATCGTTTAGGGTCATGCTGGTGTGAAAATCCCTTAAACCCATCTTCAGTGTCATTAAAAAATAAAAACTGATTTCTCTTTGACTTACTACCACCCATTACCCACATAATATAACCCGTAGCACGGTTAATTTTTATGATTGCATCAAGGTTTCTAAAGTTAGCAAGTAAGTTTCCATCATAATCATAATATACTGAGTTGATATGGTATGGGTCAATGTTTGTTACGGTTAAATCCTGATCTTCGGTTGCATCAGTGATTAGTATATGTTCATAACAGTTCCATTCAAAAACCAGATTTTTATTTTGGTCAAATTCTTGAATTATATTATTTAACAAAGTTGCATTCGACTTTCCATTCGGAACTACCTGGCTCATGTCAACATAAATAATATCATCACCAACAAGTATATAATTACCATTTGGTGCTGACCTTAACGTATGAAAATTAGTTGAGTATGGCATAGTTGCACTGATTTGGTCAATGTAATTAAGATTCTCGTCCATTATTACCCATTTATTTGTACTAAAAAATGCAAAATTCCCATTATCAAGCATTCTGAGAGCATTCGACTCCCGGAGACCTAAATCCCTCAGACTTTTAGAGTATACTCTATTACCTGAATTATCATGTAAAGCAATTGAATCCATTACCTGTGGACCTATTAGCAGGTATCCTGGAGAAGGATTATCTAAAAACTTTACTGGATAGTAAGATTTTGCAATGAATAGAGAAGTAAAAAAACAAAAAACAAAAAGTAATAATCCTAAATTATATGGTCTCGTTTTGCTCATAAAGATACTATCTCCATTCTTTAAGTTAATAAATTAATAATTAAAAGGTTATGTAGTAAAATATAAAACATGAGCGTAGTACTTCTAAGATTCAAAATGTCATATTTACTACTACATTCAAAAATAATCAATGTGATTGAATTAAAAAATAAATATTTTTAAAATATTAAAATTCTTTTAAATGTTGATAAATTATTAATATCAAAGTAAGTAATTGCTTATTCAGCGTTTAGAGCCATTCTGCATTTAGAAAATATATTTTCATTACAAATTATTTTCTTTTTTATGCTCATTTTGTCATAAATATTAAATTTTCTGTAATATTCAGGGACATATAATATCCTAATGTTTTAGGGCTTTTTCTTAAATTTAAAATGTTTTCAGTTAATAAAATTTTTAAACTAAAATTTACATCTTTATAAAGTTTAAGCACAACTATTTTTTCTTCTTCGGCAGCTGTTTTTTCTTATTATAGCTTTGTGATGCTTTTCCTGGAACTGACCTGCCTTGTGACTGTGCCATATCCTGAGCCTCACGCATTTTCTT
>CAZEHW010000103.1:3420-11655 GCA_964511865.1 uncultured Hyphomicrobiales bacterium
TGGAGCCAACCTTCTTTTTTAGGCGATTTTCTCAATTCTGCAAGAGTTGGTCTGTTCTTAGAATAATTATTGATATAAACCTGTTGAACTATACTGAGCAGGTTAAACATGAAATAATAAAGATTTAATCCCGATGGCAGACTCGAAAATATCAAAGTAAACATAACAGGCATTATATATACCATTGCCTTTTGTTTTGGGTCTGTGATAGTTAGTTTTTGTTGAAAAAACATTGTAATACCCATTAAAAGAGCGAGACCTGAAATGAATTTAATTCCTAACAAAGAGAACGGTAAAGTTACCAAAACATCAGGTTGCGATAAATCGGTAATCCACCACAAGAAATCAGCTTGTCTCAGATCTATTTGCGTTCTGAGTACTGACCACAAAGCAAACAAAATCGGCATTTGAAGCAGAAGTGGTAAGCACCCGCTCGCCGGATTTATACCATACTCAGAATAAAGTTTCATCGTTTCTTTTTGCTGTTCCTTTTGGTCATCTGCATATTTTGCTCTTATCTTTTCCATTTCGGGACCCAGCAATTTCATCTTCTGTGCCGAACGCATCTGCTGAATTGAAAGAGGGTATAAAAGTATTTTCATTAATATTGAAAATACGATTATTGTTATACCGTAATTAGGTATGAACATATGAATGAATAAGAACAAAGGTAATATTAAATATTCACCGATATACCTGATAAATCCCCAACCAAAATATACCATTTTTGTAAGTTTATAATCACCTACAATATCATAATCAAGAGGTCCTATATATACCTGAAATTTTTTAGTATCTTTTCCTCCGTCGTAGGGAATGCGAAATGAAATATCATATATTTCCAAAACACCTTCATTCTTTACGTGCTTCTTTTTACCGTACATATCTACAGTACCATCGAAAGAACGGTAGGGCTGTGGTATAATTCCAACACCAAAATATTTTGTCTTAATTCCGGCAAAATCAATAATACCTGTTCCGGCATCTTCTATAGGCTCATCATCAGTTGCATCAATTTTTTGTGGGTCATCATTCATGGATATCATCGCTTCAGCTTCTGATGATTCGTCAACCGTATTCCATTCCTGATACCTCAAACCGTCAGACCAAATGTAATTATAACCTCTTGATGGGATTATATCCTCAAGTGCGTTTAAAGTTATCTCTGTGTTAACATGATATTTGTTTCCGAAAAAGGTATATTGCTTTTCAATGAATTTATCATTGTCAATCTGCAATCTGGCTGTTAAAGTTAATTTTTCATTTCCTTTTAATTTGAAGTTCTTTTTACCATCTGTTTGCAAATCAAAATATAATTCTCGTGTATCAATTTTCTTTGCTTCTTTAGTCATAAAGGTCATATAAAGCTGACCTCTGATATTAGGTTCATTGTCCCATATCAACTGGCTTGGATATTTATTCCACTGCTTAAAATCTTTAAGTTCCCATTTAATTAAGGATGCACCTTTGCTGCTGATTTTAGCTTTTAAAAGGTCAGTTTCAATTGTAATAACACATTCATCACCTTCAGCAAATTGTGCAAAGTCAAGCCCATACTTTTTTACATATTTTAAGGAATCTCCGGAAATTTCAACAATGCTGTCAGCTACTTCACTAGTCTCTGCAACCTGAGTGGGTTCTTTGCTCTCGACCATTTCGTTGGTATCGGTTTTGGTTTTGTTCTTCTGTTCTTCCAATGATTCATGCTGTGTGGTAACAGATGTATAAAACAACCAAATCATCACAATAACTGTGATGAGTACTATAGCCATTAAGGAACGTTTATCCATATTAAAATCTATATTTTCATTTTACATAATTTCGTGATGCTTTTTTAGGTCAATTATTACAGTAGAATCATCGCTTGTTAAGGAAATATTATGATTATGCCCGTGTTCACACGGTACAGGATCATAACCTCCTTTGTTAAATGGATGACATCTGAGAATTCGTTTTACAGCATACCAGCTTCCTTTCGCAGAACCATGTACCTGAACTGCTTCCATTGCATACTCGGAACAAGTCGGATAAAACCGGCACGAAGAAGGGAGGTATGGAGAAATTACCATCTTGTAGAACTTAATCAATATGATAATCAATTGTTTCAATTAATATTTCCTCTTTTAACTGAAACATGGGTTCGGGAGCTAATCAGAATTTTCTTTACAGATTCTTTAACTTCATTCAAACCAATCAATCCCGGGTAGGGAGGAGCCCATCGCCAGATAATTATAATATGATTGATTCTATCGAACAAAGTAATATCTTCCTTTAATAACTGTCTGAAACTTTCGCGGATTAATCTTTTTATTCTATTTCTTAAAACCGCCTTTTTAGCTGTTTTTTTGCTTATTGCAACCGCATAAAAAATAACCCGATTGTTATTCGGATTAAATTCTTCAGAGATTGATTCAAATCTGATGAGGGAAACGCAGTCTTTGTTTCTAAACTTAGTACCGTATTTAAAAAGCTCGTCAAATTTTGATCTACCCTTAATTGTCTGCAATTTAGCCTGAATCATGCCAAACCTGTTTTATTGTTTTTTAAGCAGATAGCTCAATGCGTATTTTAGTTAATTAATAATTATCAATTATCAATTATCCATTAATTACGCTTTCTTGCCTTCGTCACTGACGGACAGCTTATATCTGCCTTTAGCTCTGCGGCTCGCAAGCACTTTTCTGCCGTTTTTAGTTGCCATTCTTAACCTAAACCCGTGCTTATTCAATCTTTTTCTTCTGCTTGGTTGAAAAGTTCTTTTCATTTCAATTCACCTAAATTTATAATTATTTATATATATTTATATTATTCGTTTTTAAGGAACTACAAATTTAAGATTATTTTCTGAGAAATTATAATTTTTTTCAAATTTTAGATAAAATCATTTAATTACAAGTAATTAACCCTGAAGTATCCTAATATTTTCTCTTCCGAACAAATATCTTGTTTGGTATTATATTACTGTAGCATCGCAAAACCCAAGTGGTTTTTTATCCCGATAGGAATAAACTATGATATTACAGCACAACAATGCTACAACCAATACCCTGTTAGGGATTGAACTATGCTAAAAAAACAGCGAAATCAGATTAATCAGCATCAATCAATGGTTCCGACATTTGGAGTTTGGTGAGTAAAAAACAGGAAATCTCCTTTCGGAGCTTTCCTGTTACTTTAATAAACTTTTTAAATTAATAAAAAGGTAATGAAAGAAAAAGGTAATTCCATTGCATCAAAAAAAACAAAATCAATGTAAATAAAATAAATATATTTTTTATATTAATCTCAAAAATCCCAATTTCCACAAAAAAACTTTGCGAAACTTTGCGAAAACTTTGCGTCCCTTTGCGGTTAAATTCTTTACCGATAAATGAAAACTTTAAAAAAAATATTACATTTTATAAAAAATTTTGAAATTTTTTAACCCAAGAAAATTTAAATTGATATTTTTGATTTCAATTTACATAAGCTATGAATTAATCGATTACTTAAAAATTCATAACCTATTATGGGAAATGTAATCGAAAATAGTTTTTATGTGATTTTTCTTTATTTTACATAAATGTTTATTATTTATTTTTCAAAGAACTTGACTTTGTGTTTTTACAAGGTCTCTTAAGATAGTTGTACAGTATAACAAATTTTGAAAAACTCCCAATTGTTTATTCCTAATTGCTTAAAGGCAACTCAGATATCCACCATCAACGGGTAAATTAATACCAGTGATATATGATGCGAAATCCGATGCCAAAAAACAGGCGGCAAAAGCCATTTCATCCGGTTGGGCAAACCTTCCGGCAGGTACGTTAGCCCTTATTCCGTCAGCAATTTCCTGAAAAGATTTTCCCTGTTGCTTTGCTCTTGTTTCGAACAAAGAATTTAAGCGTGAAGTCAATGTATATCCTGGCAAAATGTTGTTGACAGTTATTCCGTGTGGAGCAAGCTCTCTCGATAAAGTTTTAGCCCAGCTTGCCATTGCTCCCCGAATAACATTGGATACTCCTAAATTTTCAATAGGTTGCTTGACTCCAATTGATATAATATTAATTATTCTTCCGAATTTATTGGAAATCATTTCGGGTATTACTTTTTGCGTTATTAACTGGGAAGTAATAAGATGCTGATTGAAAGCATCAGTAATGCTTTCGGGATTTGCTTCGGAGATTTTTCCGGGAGCAGGACCGCCACTATTGTTTATCAGAATATCTATATGCTTATTCATTATAAGGAATTCCTCGATTTTATTAAGAACTTTTTTGGGCTCCGAGAAATTTGCAGTAATAAAAGTATGGGACTGTGAACCGTCGTTTGCAAGTTCTTTCAAATTAGCTCTCAGCAATTCTTCGCTTCTCGCTATCATTACTACATTTGCACCGGCTTTTGCGAATTGGATTGCAATTGCTTTACCGATTCCCTGACTGCTTCCGCAAACCAGAGCTGTTTTGTTATTTAATTTTATTTGCATATTTACCTTTGCAGTTTTTGTTTTCGTTATAGCTTATTCTTTTCTCCGCCCTGAAGGACGGAGTTAGTGTTTTTTGTTTTCATATTTTCCTCATTTATTAATTATTATTTTATAAGTATTAGTAAATGAGGTATATGATATTTGCAGAAAATATATTCCGGAATGATATTCGCTTAAATTAAGTCTTATTTGATTGTCAAAAGTAAGTATACTTGATTTATCAAATTTCCTTAATTCTATACCATTAATATCCAAAAGTACCAAATTTTCAGGACTATTTTCAGGGATTTCAATTATTATTTCTCCGGTAGAAGGATTAGGATAAAGGATGTCATATATTTCATTTGGTTCTTTAACACCTGTTGTTTTGGAAATATTTATCAATCCTAGTATATAAGCAGAATTACCTGCTAAATATTTTTGATCAAAAGAAATCCCCATAGCAGTTGGCCCTCCCTTAGTAATTTTAGTCTTATCCCCGGTTAGAACATTCCACATCAAAATACCATCGTTAAAACAAGAAGCAATTAAATATCGATTATCTGATGTGAAATATGCCTGCCGAATAACAGGTATGTTTTCACCAATATTATTAACTATCTGATTTGTTTCAGTATTAAAAATTTTAAGATACTCTTTTTTATCAATAGAGGATACAAATTTTCCTGCTAAATACTTACAATCATCTGATAAATAAAAATTATAATTCCCAAAATCAAAGTTATATATACTATCTAATGTATTAAAGTCATAAACAACGAATTGCTTTATTGACCAAGAATTATTAAAATAATCTACATAACCATAAAGTGATTGAAAATATATTTTAGTATTATCGCAACTTATTTTGATGGTATGTTGTATACTCCAAAGATCTTTTAATTCAATATTGAGTTTCTTTGCTCTGAGAACTTTTCCTGTTTTTGCATCCCATAATTTTAAACTTTTCTTATCTGCAGTAACAATATAATTCTCATCCATCGAAACGTCATAAATATCAAAGGTCGTATCGCCCGGTTCAAATATTGATTCATCAATACCAGTTTCAATATTGTAATATGCAATATGATTACCACTAATTCCATATAAATGTGAATCATCATTCGATAATATCGGTTGTGAAAGGTCAAAGACCTTTTGGTCATCAATTAATTCACCACTTGGTATATCAAATATAATAACATTTTGCTTTGCTCCTTTGTAGCAAAAAAGTTTTTTAGAATCGTGGGAAAAGAATAAATTTGATAAACCTATTGTATTTGGCAAGTTCTTTGACCATATAAACGGGAAGTCCTCCTCTTGTGAGGTAGCCTGCTCCAGCCCTGAGATGGCGAGCAGGAAAAGAATAGAAAGATACATTTTTGTTTTCATGGCATCTCCAATTAAGATGATTTAATATTCAAAAATAAAGAATTTATGGCTAAAACCAAATCATTATTTTATCATCAATCTCCGCCCTGAAGGACGGAGTTAGTGTTTAATATTTTTTCTCTTATCAGGACAGGTTTGGAACCTGCCCCCTGCATTAATAACTTAAACCGACGTTTAACCCTATCCATGATTTAAAAATCTTGTCTTTTTGCCTACCACTGTTTAATTCCAGAAATTTGACATCTACAAAATCATATTTTTCTGAATAATAATAATTAAATGTTGGTCCAATCAACAAAGCAAATTTGTTCCAAAGATTAATTTTTGTTGTAGCACTTAACTGAAAAATATCATTTTTCTGCAAAAATTTATCACCAGACCTGAAAAGATGCCTTATGTTTAATCCCAAATCAACAACCCCAAATCCCCAGTCCCCAACAACCAATCCTGCTCCCCATCCAATGGCATGACTTTCGGATGAATTAAGAAATTCGCTGTAAAAAAGTTTGTTGCTGATTAGCTTATTACCTGATATTACACCAATACTTACCGATGGAATCTCATCTGCCCATAACTGATATTGAACGGGGACATTATCTACATAAGTAAAAAGTGCAATAGGAACTGCATGATTTTCTTTGGTTATATTAATCAAACCAAGCTGAACTCCCTGCTTGGCATTCAATGAACCATTGGCAAAGCCAATTTGAACTCCCTGCATTTCTCCGGCAGTATTGATAAAACCGAATTGCGAATTTCTCATATCCATCGAGATATTAATTAGTCCTAATTGAACACCATTGCTTTTCTCAAGTGCCGTATTAAGCAAAGGAGCAATTTGAAATCCATAGAGTTTTTCGCAGGAATTTGTAAGTAAAGAGGACTGCACACCAACAATACTTCCTGTAAAATTTGCAAGACCGGATAACTGGAATCCGTAAAATTCCGATGCATTTACATTGAGCAATCCGGCTATTTGAACACCGTAGGAATCTTCGATTACAGTATTCATTATACCGCTGATTTGAACACCGTTCATATATTCAGAATTATAATTCCATATTGTACCTATCTCAAGCCCACGAAGTTTAGCTGCCTTGCCCGAAAAAATATTGAAGGAGAGATAATTAATTATTTGCTTGCCGTCACTAAAGATAATTCCTAAGCTATTGCTAAGAGTCAGGGAGACATTTACAGGCATATTATAATATTTTTCTTTTCTGTCAAAAGAATAAAGAGAATCAATATTTCCTGTTGCCAGGTCTTCTTTGAAGGTAACCGGGTCATAACCCCAGCGTGGACGCAAGTATGAATATTTATACTCTTCAAAATTACTTTTGAAAGCAAACCCTTCGGATTCATTTGCGTCGTAAAATGTAACAAAATGTAGTTTGGATGAAGTCGTATCCTTGCAATACTTAGCTACCATCGAATTTGGTGACAAGGTTAACTTACCCATAACAACATCCAAATCAAAATTGAGACCTTCCTTGTAAGTATCTCCTTCGTAGCACTTGTAAAGAATTTCCGAGCATACAAGTTCATTGTCCGAAAGAAAATCGAAATTGAAATCGTAATCGCGTCCGTAAAATTGAAAGGCGATTTCAATCGCTTGTGCAATATCTTTCTTTTTCAGATTCGGTCTTAATACCGACAGATAATCAGATGCTCCGATTGATTCGTATATATTGTTAATCACAACACCTTCACTGTTTGCCTCAATAATACAATTCGGTTCATTTGTACTATCAGTTTGAATAAATTCATCCCATGCTTTTGGATATTTACTTTGAAGAAATGCCGGAAAATTACTGAATTCCGGGTTAATTGAACGGTAATGCTCATTGATGCCAAAATCATTAGACCAGGTTTCGAGTTGTTTGGGGCTTCCTACATATACTGCCGAATGAGGCCAAAATCCCGGAATCCCGATATTCGACAGATACCATTCTTTTCGTTGAAAAAGCAGGTCACCGGGTTGAATAACATCTTTTAAGCTGTCACATTGCTGTTTGCTGATTACCCCACCATGCCTTGACGTCAATCGTGTATCTCCAAAAAAAGTAAGAACAACTCTTTGCAAGGGCATTAATATTTTTTGTTGAAAATCGGTCATGAAATCTGCAAAATTTCTTAAGAAATAAATTTTTCCAAGCGAATGTCTCATTTTACTTATATATGGAAATTTTCTTTCGAGACTGATTTTTATTTTTTGGAATAAAGAGTCATTGCTTTTTAATTTATCTATGTTGTTAATGGTTTTAGTACAATTTTTTGTAAATCCATTTAAATAATTTGAATGCAAAACCTGAAATTTCAGGTCAGTAAAACGACCGGAGGGAATTGAATATTCGGGTTGTGACTCATCAAGCAAAATTTCATAGTGAGTTCTGTTAAGC
>CAZEHW010000104.1:0-11628 GCA_964511865.1 uncultured Hyphomicrobiales bacterium
AAGATTTGTATAAATTTTGTATTTCATTTTTTCTGAAACCCTCCAAGGGGAAAAAATTACCTTTAAAATCCATAGCAATTGCAAAATACTTTCTAGTATCTCCAGTGCTTATTATCATTTTATCAGTATCTTCTCTTGCTACAACTTCAAGAATTCTTATAGAATCTCTGTTATTTAATAGCAATCCATAATGTACACTTTCTATATTAATATTTCTCATTCTTTCAATGGTTATTTCATCAAATTTTCGTAATAAAGAATTTTCTCTATAGATCGAATCCGTACATAATCTTACAAAAACATTTACTATGGTATCTACTGGATTTGTAAAACCTTGGTAAATATCATCGTATCTCTGTGCCATGATTTCTGCTACAACAATTTTTTTTGCTATTTCAGGTAAATCTTCATCTTTTAAAATTTTTGCTTCTATAATTTCATTTGAAACATTCAAGATTAAAAAAGGAATGATGAGTAATTTAAAAATAATATATTTCATTTCTTGTTCCCTTCAACAAATAATTTTTTCATATTTGAATACCTTATTTATTATAAGACACAGTAAAACTTCATAAAGTTGTAAAGTTTTTAAAAAAGCATATTACAAAATTTATATTTCATTCCAAAATAATTTAAAAATTATTTCAAAATGCTTTTATAATGCTTTTCTTGTGGCTGAAAAAATTTAGTGTGAGTATTTGGATTAATTTATCTCTTTACCTAACCTCATTATTTCTTCTAAGAAAGGTTCGCCTTCAGTTATATCTTCTGTTGAATAAGTTTTTGCATGAATTGTTCTGTAATTCCTTAATATATTCAGGAAAATTTTTAGGTCAACGGGACCTACTCCAATAAATTCGTCTGCAACAATAGCTAAATCAATATCCGAGTATTCGTGCTGTCTATTTTCAAGAAAAGAACCATATAAATATGCTTTCCTAATATTTAAACCGGAATCCTTTAAATCCTTGATGAATTTTTTTGAAATTTCTATTGCATTTTGCTGAGTAAGCATTGTCTTATTTCCTTGACTTTAATTAGCATTTCGTCAGTATATTTTTTATTACATATCTTAAATATCTTCTGCTTATAATCCGGATATCTTGCTTCAATATTGAACTCATTTAAAAGCAGCATAAATTCTGTATTTTCAGTATCCAGGCTGATTTTGGACTCATCAAGTAAACTAATAATATTATGAACTTTTGGAGGAATGTTGGTATCATGATTTTTTACCCAAATTGCTTTTGAGATTTTCTCGATAACTAAATGACAAAAGAATAGGCAATACATATAATCCTCACTCCGATAAAGTTTTTGAACTATTTCCCAATCTTTATCAGCAATCGTCAACCAATATTCTATATGTTCGCTTTTTGTCATTATCTTAATTAAATATATACAAATATAATCATTTTTCAATATAATTCAATGTAATGATTATGCTTCCTAAATTAAAAATGAAAAGAGGCATTACAAATTTTATTTTATTCCAAAATAATTTAAAAATTATTTCAAAATCCTTTTATAATGCTTTTCTTGTGGCTTGTTTCCGGCTCCATAATTTCGCACCGTAAATGTTTTTTATTGTTCACAAAATTGGAGATAAGAATGTGGATAGAAGTTTTTAAAAGCGGAGAGCAGAAGGATTCATCGGGCAAACTGAGGAAGTTTACAGATGATATGCTCGACAAAATTGCAAATTTATATAACGGAAAAGTGAAGGAATCAGGTTCTTTTGAAGCACCACTCGTAAAGGGTCACCCAAAGACAGATGACCCGGCTTACGGCTGGATTGAAAAATTGAAAAGAAAAGGGAATGTCCTTTTGGCAAAACTCAAGGATGTTTCAGAAACGGTTGTTGATGAAGTTAAAAATGGTTTATTCAAAAAGATTTCAATTGCTTTGTATCCCGATTTAATGCTGAGGCATGTCGGTCTGCTTGGGGCTTCGGCTCCGGCGGTAAAAGGATTGAGGAATGTGGAGTTTGAAGACGACAAGGAGTTCTCTGAACTAATTACTAATGACCAATTACTAATTACTAATGAAGAATTTGCAGACGGGAATTCATGGAGAAAGGAAAAGGGAGAAGGGAAAAGGGAAGAAGACAGAAGTCAGAAGACAGAAGAAGTACTTCGACAAGCTCAGTATGACGGAAGGACAGAAAGACGGGAGAACGGAAGGACAGAATGACGGAAAGACGGAATTTAATGATAATACATCCTTCGACAAGCTCAGGATGACAGATGAAAGGATTAGTGAGTTGGAAGAGGTGAATAGCGAATTGATGATGAGGAATGAGGAGTTGGAAAGAGGAATTAGAATAAATGAATATCGTGAGTTTGTCAATTCTTTGATTGATTTTGAAGCCGGTGGTATCATTACTCCGGCTGAGGGAGAAGAGTTGGTGGATATTCTTGTGAAGGTGGATAGGTTTGATATGGAGTTCAGTGAGGGAGAAGGGAAAAGGGAGAAAGGAGAAGGGAGTGTGGCTAAGAGAATAAAGGAACTGTTTAATGGGATGAAACCGAGGGTGTCCGGGGCTTTGTTTTCAGATAGTTTCACCGGAGACAGCAGACGGTCCTTCGACAAGCTCAGGATGACAGCAGACGGAAAAGTGAACATGAACCTTGAAACTGATTTTTCTAAAATGGAAAATGTATATCCTGAGAGAATGGAATTGCATAGGAAGGCAAAGGAAATTCAGTTGGGAAATAGCTGCCTGACGTATGAGGAAGCGGTGAATCAAGCACTCAGTTTGTAAAGTAGAAAGTTTTTACGTAAAAAAGTCATTCTGAACGAAACGCAGTGGAGTGAAGAATCCATTGCACTGATAAATACTGGATTCTTCCATTTCGCTTCGCTCAATGTCAGAATGACAAACAAACAAAATAATAATAATTAATAATTAAAAGGAGAAAATAAAATGCCAAATAGGTTAGATGAATTAAGAATGATTGACCCGGTGCTTACGACTATAGCACAGGGTTACAGCAATGCGGGACTGGTCGCAGACTTTTTATTCCCGCATGTGCAGGTTTCAAAAATGAAAGGAAAGGTTCCCGTATTCGGAAAAGATGCCTTTATTGTCAGGGATACAGAAAGAGCAATAAGAGCCGCTTCGAACAGGATTCCGCCTTCGGATATTAGTTTCGTGGAATTCGAAACAGTGGAGAAAGATATTGAGATTGCTCTCGATTATCTCGAAGTCGAAGAATCGCTAGCATCTCAGAAGTACGAGCAGAGAGTAACAAAGGAATTGATGGATATTCTTTTGCTTGGTAAAGAAAAAGAAGCGGCAGATATGGCTCAGGATGCTGAT
This sequence comes from uncultured Hyphomicrobiales bacterium, assembly GCA_964511865.1. Classification (GTDB taxonomy): domain Bacteria; phylum Bacteroidota; class Ignavibacteria; order Kapaibacteriales; family UBA2268; genus ChocPot-Mid. The sequence goes on from CAZEHW010000104.1 coordinate 3,323, forward strand.
AATTATGCCGTAGGTTTGAAGAAGGTAATTACTGCATTGAACGCATGGGATGATTATACAATTCTAACGGTTGACCCGATTGCCGATATCAAAGACGGCATGAATGCAATCAGGCAGTTGATAGGAAGATTTCCGAATACAATGCTCATTGGTGAGTCCAGCTACCGTGCATTGATGAACCATCCGGCTGTTCTTGAAAAAGTTCAGTACTCAGGTCTGACAAAAGTTACAAATGACATACTCAGAGAATTGACCGAAATAAAAGATATTCATGTCGGCTTTTCTGTTTATTCTACTGACGGAGAGACGATATCTGATGTATGGAATGATAATGTGATACTGGCTTATGTTGATAAAAACGAAAAGCATAACCGTTCCGAATTTAATCCAAGTTACGGTTATACATTCCAAAGGGAAGGCAAACCGGAGATAGATACATACTACGAAAACGGTGGTAAAATCAAGGTAATAAGGAATACCGACAACTATTGCATCAAAGTAACAAGCAGTGATGCCGCTTATTTAATTTCAGATACTAATCATATATAGGAGGAAAAAATATGTCAACACATAATAAAACATATCAGCCGGTGCAATTGCTTACTGTAACAGCCGGTGAAGATTTACCTGCATGCAGATTTGTAAGCTATGCAGGAGAACTTTGTGCCGAAGATGCTTTGTCTATCGGAGTAACAGAAATAGATTGGCTCGATGAAGAATTAGCTTCTGTCGTGAGTCTCGGGACAGTCGTTGTCGAAAGCTCGGAAGCAATTTTAGCAGGTGCAAACGTTGCGGCAGATACGGACGGCAAAGCAAAAACAGCAGGTGAACTGAGCGTTATTAACGGCAGAGCCATTGATGCTTGTTCCGGTGCTGGATATATTAAAATTAAACTTGTACCTTAAACGAAAGAAAGTAAAATGAGTTATTCAGTTGATAATGACCTATTGTTTGAGTTTTCAGAAAGCGAGCTTGCAATTTTAACAGGCGACCCAACGGGAACAACAATTGATTGGGATAGGGTAGAGTTTGCAAGAATTAATGCGGACAGAACAATTGATACTTATTTGTGGGGTGTATATCAGGTTCCTTTTACAGAGGAACCTGTGCCTCCATTAGTAATTAAACTTTCAGTTGACCTGACTGTCGTTTACCTTTATGAAATTGCATATAAAAACAGTTCTGTTCCCAATTCAATAATATGGAGAAGAATTTATGCAATTAAAATGCTTAAGGACCTAAGAGAGGGAGTAATAACATTGATGGATTTAGAACATTCAACAAATCCACCAAAGACAATTTTATCTAATAAGACAGATAATCAAAGATTATTCTCTGACGATGTTTTAGACGAGTTTTCATTATAACAAGATAAAAAGGAAAATTAAAATGATATCAGAAGTAATAAAAAATCATAATATGGTATTGAATCTGGAAACTTACTGGATACCACTTCAGCTCGATGAAATCAAAGGATACAGAAAAGCACAGGAAGCTGTTTCAATTCAGATAATATGGGATACTGTTTTAGGTTTATTGGATGGAGTTATTGAATTGAATGTTACAAATGATCTGAACAGTTTGAGTTTACTGAGTACATACAACGTTAATTCAGTAAGCAACAGGAGCAATTCAATACTGGAGAATCTTTCATCTGCATACGGCTACCTGAAATTGAAATATACAAAGAACAGCATTGTCTCAGGTAGGCTGAATGTGTTAATAAAATATACTGAGAAGACATAAAGAATAATGTTGACGAGAGTTATTTAATAAGAAAATATTCAGAAAAATAATAAGGTGAATTATGACAAACAAAAAATATTTAATCAGTGAATTAATAACAAGGGAGATGCAGTCTCCTTATTCAAGATTTATTGGTATGCTCCCAAATCCCGACAGAGTGTTGAGACGGACTGGAAAAACAATAGAAGCATACAGGGAATTGAAAAATGACCCGCATGTATGGAGTTGTATTCAGTCCCGGAAAAGCGGTACACTTTCTCTCGAAACCAGGATTGTACAAAACAAGGCAGACAGCAAAGTTGTTAAAGAAGTTGAAGAAATCCTTAAAGCTCTAGATATACAGCAGATAGTTCGTGATATTCTCGAAGCTCCTCTGTTCGGATATCAGCCTTTGGAGATAATTTGGGAATTAACGGGACAGGAAAGAAGATATATTGTTCCCCGAAAAGTAACCGCAAAGCCCCAGGAATGGTTCTTTTTTGACAGCAATGGCACACTTAGATACCGCAAATCCGGTGTCACGGAAGGAGAGATTATACCCGATATGAAAATTATCTGTGCAAGATATGAATCTTCATATTTGAATCCTTACGGTGAATCGCTTTTGTCAAAATGCTATTGGCCCGTTACTTTCAAAAACGGTGGCTTGCGTTTTTGGGTAAACTTTACAGAGAAATACGGAATGCCTTTTCTCCTTGGTCAATACACGAGAGGTGCAAGCCGGGAAGAAATCGAAACTCTCGCACAGGAACTTGCGAACATGACAGAAGATGCCGTAATCGTATCGCCAATGGACATCAAGCTTGAGCTTCATGAAGCACAGAAAACTTCATCTGTCGAACTTTACAGGGAACTAATCAAATACTGCAATGCGGAAATATCAAAAGCGATATTATCGCAAACACTGACGACTGAACTTGACATGGGTTCTTATGCGGCGGCAGAAACTCACTTCAAAGTTCGCAGGGAAGTTATTTTATCAGATATCCGTTTGGTAGAATCAGTGTTCGATGAGTTGATTTCTTACATAGTAAGATTGAATTTTCCAAACAGCATCCCGCCAAAGTTCAATGTTATAATAAGCGATGTGGAGAATTTGCAGAAAGTCGAACGGGATTTGAAGCTGGCACAAACGGGACAGTTGCAGTTCACAAAGAAATACTGGATGGAGAATTACGGATTTAAAGAAGAGGAGATTTCTTAATTGTTAATTGTAGAAGCAGACGGTAGGACGTGAAGTATTTGATAAATTAAACGATAAATATAAAAATCCCCAGATACTCTTTGTAATTGGGGATTATTTCTACAGCAACCGGCTGAGCTACATTGCCAAAAAAAATTACTCTCACATGTAACAGTTGACAAAATGGATTATCTGTCCATTAATATCTAATTGTGATTCTTCTAAATATTGTTGATACTTTATTCATCATTGTTTTTTAAAATATAACCTTCTTGAAATTCAGCTTTTAAGTCTTCATTTTCATCCCGGAAAAAAATGAAGTTGTCTGTATTGTTAAAATCAACAATTTGATTTTTATGAAATGGATCTGTAAGTTTACATTTACCTTTTACATGAATTTTCAATAGCCAGTATTTTCTATCTATATTATATTTACCTTGCTGTATTATTTTAAATGATATTATTTCACCTTCGATACCACCCATATATCCTACCCATGAAACAGGAATTTCTTTTATAAATAGTTTTTTTAATGCAGTTTCAATTTCTGAAATATTCAAATTATTATCGGGTTGAAAATTACTGCTATCATTATTACCTTCATTCAATTTACCCTTAATAGTCTTAGGTTTACTATCTGCTTTTATCTCTGCTTTTATCTCTGCTTTAGTCTCAGTCTTAGTTTCAGGTTTTTCCACAGATTTAGTTTCAGCTTTAATTTCAGGTTTTCCCGGAGCTTTTATCTCTGATTTTATCTCAGTCTTAGTTTCAGGTTTTACTGCAGATATAGTCTCCGCTTTTTTCTCTGGCTTAGTTTCAGGTTTAGCAGTAGCTTTAATCTCTGGCTTAGTTTCAGGTTTAGCAGTAGCTTTTATCTCTGCTTTAGTCTCAGTCTTAGTTTCAGGTTTTTCCACAGATTTAGTTTCAGGTTTTGTTTCAGTTTTTACTGCAGATTTTGTCTCCGCTTTTTTCTCTAGCTTAGTTTCAGGTTTTGTCTCAGCTTTAGTTTCAGTCTTAGTATCAGGTTTTGTCTCAGCTTTAGGTTTTGTAATTATTGAGGGAGTAATAATTTTAATATCTTTAGCTTTATCAATAACTGTGGCCTGATTTGTTTTATTGTTTTTTTGGGATAATTGTTCTTTCAATGATTTTATCTCACCCTCTAAAGTTGTGATCTTAGATAAATATTCTTCATTTGAAATTTTTATTAATTTGTTCTCTTTTTTTAATTCCAATAATTCTTCTTTTTGACTTTGATTAGATGTTTCTCTCTTTTCACCTAATGAATTTATTACTTCATCTATTACAGATTTGCTCCCATCACTTTGTCTGATGATTTTATCATAAATTGATTTAGCTTGGAGTAAAAATTCCTTAGCGGATTCATTGTTCCCAATATCCCTTTGAAGGTATCCATGGTATTCATATCCAACAGCTATCCAATAACTTTGATGATATTTTTTTGCTAAATTAATCCCTTTTGTTAAATAATAATTTGCTTTATCATAATTTTGTGCTTCTCGATATGTATTACCAAGTTTTAAAAATCGTTGTGATAGCTCTTTGCTGTATCTTGTTTTATCAAAATCAGCATCCTGAGCTATAGCGATAAGTTGTATTATAAACAAAAATAAGGTTGTAATGTAAATTTTTTTCATAAGTCTGTTTTATTATTATTATTAAAAATGATTATATTACAATTTTCTTTTAATAAATATAAAAGCTCAAAAAATAAATTACAAATAAATTTTTAAATATGAAATATATTTTTTCGATTGAATTTCCCAAACAGTATTCCGCCAAAGTTCAATGTGATAATCAGCGATGCCTAGAATTTGAAGAAAGTCGAACGGGATTTGAAGCTTGCACAAACGGGTATGCTGAAGTTCACAAAGAAATACTGGATGGAGAATTACGGATTTAAAGAAGAAGAGATTTCTTAATGGTCAATTGTAGAAGCAGAGGGAAGACGTGAAGTATTTGATAATTTAAACGATAAATATAAAAATCCCCAGCTACTCATTGTAATTGGGGATTATTTCAGTTACGATTATCTCAACTAATTACCAAATCAATGCTCTGTCTTTTGGGGGAATATACATTTTGTCCCCTTCTTTTATTCCAAATGCTTCATAGAATTGAGGTACATTTTGCACTATTCCCATTACTCTGTATTTACCGGGTGAATGCACGTCTTCTTTTATTCGTTTCATCAATTCCTGGTCTCTGATATTTTGTCTCCAAACTTGTGCATAAGATAAAAAGAATCTTTGTTGCGGAGTGAAACCGTCAATATTTTCCGGCTTTTGATTTTTAGTAGCCATCTGCCATGCGTTGTAAGAAACAGTAATTCCCCCGAGATCTGCAATATTTTCTCCCAAAGTTAATTCACCATTGATTCTCATTGAATCAATCGCAACGAATTTATTATACTGGTCAACTAATATTTTTACGTGATTGTTGAAATTCTCAGCATCTTGCGCTGTCCACCAATCTTTCAGATTTCCTTCTTTGTCATACATTCTCCCCTGGTCATCAAATCCATGTGTCATTTCATGACCGATGATTGTTCCGATTGCGGCGTAATTAACCGCATCATCAGCATCAATATTAAAGAAAGGCGGCTGTAAAATTGCGGCAGGAAATACTATTTCATTCATGTTCGGACTATAGTAAGCATTGACCGTCTGCGGTGTCATGTGCCATTCTTTTCTGTCAACCGGTTTGCCTATTTTATCCAAATCTCTTCTGATAAGAAATTTTGATGCATTCAATACATTTTCAACATAAGAATCTTTTGAAATATCTACCGATGAATAGTCAATCCATTTGTCCGGATAACCGATTTTGACATTCATCACATTTAGCTTGTTCAATGCTTCAGTTTTGGTCTCCGGACTCATCCATGCTAAATTCTTAATTCTATCTGCTAATGACAATTTAAGATTATCAACCAATTTTAGCATTTTAGTTTTTGCCTGAGGCGGAAAGTATTTTTTTACGTATAACTGACCGACTGCTTCACCTAAAGAAGAACTTGTCTCTTCGAGTACTCTTTTCCATCTTTCTTTTAATTGCTCTTTACCGGACATAATATTTCCGTAAAAATTAAAGTTCTCATCAACAAATGCAGAACTTAAATACGGTGCTGTTGCATGAATCAAATTCCATTTCAAATATATCTTCCAATCGTCAATTGGAGTTGATTTTAATAATTTATTATATGCCTGAAGAAATTCGGGTTGTCCCAAATTAATCTCGTTAATATTTAGTTTTACTTCTTTTAGATATGTATTCCAATCAAAATCAGGCATCAATTTTTGGCAATCAACAACAGACATTTTATTGTAATTTTTTATTGGGTCTCTTAAATCAACACGTGTTCTTGATGCTTTAGCAAACGAAGTTTCCAAATTCATAATTTTAGCCGCAGAACTTGATGCTTCTGTTTCATTTTCTCCCATCAACACAAACATATTTGTAAGGTGTATAATGTATTCAGTTCTAAGTTCTTTTGAACGAGCATTATCTTCGAGGTAGTAATCCCTGTCTTCCAAGCCAAGCCCGCCCTGATAAAGATTTGCTATAATCTGAGAACTATTTTTATCATCCTGAGCGGCGTACATGATAAAGCCGGGGAAAATACCATATTGATTTAAATGTGCTATTTCTTTTTGCAAACCATTAATATCCTGAATTTTATCAATCAATTGAAATTCACTGTTCAAAGGATTGAGCATATCTTTTTCTATTTGAACAGTATCCATACCTGATGTATAGAAATCACCGATTAACTGTTCGACGGAACCTTTTTTTGCTTCCTTAACCGAGGATGCAGAAACAAGTAAATCTTTCAACTGTTTATAGTTTGTTTCCTGTATTTCATCAAATACGCCGTACCTTGAAAGTTCAGAAGGTATTGGATTGTTTTTCATCCAGTTACCATTGGCAAACTGATAAAAATCATCACCGGGTTTGACGGTGGTATCCATATTTTTTCTATCGAGAGCCGGGTATTTGGTAGTATCTGTGGTTGCTTGTTTCTCACAACTGCTTAATAGAAGGAGAAGTGACAACAAAATACCGGAAATTATTAGAGATAGTTTCATAATAATATAACCTTAATAAATTCAAAAATTTTTAAATAACAAGTTAGTTACGTAGTAAATTGCAAATTGTTTCAAATAGTTGTTATTATTAATTGTCAATTATTACTGAAAACCATAAATGGAAGTCATCCTGAGCTTGTCGAAGGATGTCTGTTAATTGTCAATTGTCAATTGATTAATATCCGGTTTCTATAACAAAAAATAAATATAAAATTTACTAAATTAACATATATTAACAAACCTAAAACCAAGCGTAAAATTGTAGTATTTATTACTACATCATTGTAGTATAATCAACTAATTTTAAATATTTTTACTTTTTTTTGAGACGATTTAGTAGTTAATGTGTCATTAGAGATGTTAGTTGGTGCGATTTTACGAAAACAGATAGATTTTTGTCGTTTGTCTTGTTAATTAATGCGTTCACCGCAAAATATTATAATAAACAATTTGATTTTTTAGAAATAATGTTTTAATTTTACAGGTTACTAAAAATCAAACTCAATATTTTAGTATATGATTATATGAAGTTTAAATACGATTACATGAAAAAAAGATTAAGTTTAAGTTCTTATTAAATTAATATATTTTTACTCACAATTTTTGGAGGTTCAAATGAACAACAAAATACTCAGACGACTATTGCTTGTGACAATAGCCGTATTTTCACTCACTATTTATGGAGCAACAGCACAAGCTCCGGTTTGTTCCGGAGGTGGTACTAACTTGATGGACTACGATTTCAAACAGGATGTAGCAACTTATCAGACAGAATCAGGTGCTTTTAATCAAGAATTTTATAATTGGTATGGTTATAGTAATGCTTACATAAATTTACCTTCCGGCTTTAATTTTTGTTTTGACGGATATTCTTTCAATCGGGTTTCAATGAATGGTAATGCTCAAATATTGTTCTTGCCATCTAAATCCGGTAATGCTATTAGCTATGCATATCCATATTATATGATGTATCCAAATTGGGGTTCATTTTCTCCTTATGGCGGATTGTCTTATTATATGAAGGGCTACTTAGCAGCATGGCATGGTTATATGTATAACTATTATTACACATCAAACGGTAGAACAGGATGGAAAGTAACCGGTTCTGCTCCCAACAGAGTTGTAACATTTGAATGGTATAATAATGTATTCACATTTAACGCCTCAAATCCTATTAGCGTCCAAATAAAATTATATGAGGATGGTACTATTGTATATCATTACGGAAGAGTAAGATGTGGTTACGATTATTATATAAACATGTACGG
>CAZEHW010000105.1:0-11359 GCA_964511865.1 uncultured Hyphomicrobiales bacterium
ACGGTTAAAGTTCCGCATGACGAAAGAAGAGAAGAATCCGGGACAAACTTCACTGACTTGACAGAATACAACAATATCATTATCAAACCAAATCCGGCAATTGATTATGTTGATATCGAAGCAATTTTCAAAGAGAAAACTAATGTTAACATTGTCTTTTATAATCTGTTAGGTGAAAAAATTTCCGAGATTAAATTGTGTGACAAAACTGTATTATCAGAGAGATTAGTTTTGAATAAATTTCAATTCGGGATTTACTTTGTTGAAATACATTACGGCGATGACAAAATTATCAGGAAAATTTTTAAATTTTAATTTTCAAATTATCAATATTTTAAGAGGAGTTTTTATGAAAAAAATTTTCTTACTGCTTCCATGTTTTACATTATTATTAATTAGTACTATGAGTTGTGACAAGAACAATGAAACGACAGAATCAAATGACTTCGTGATCATAGAAGGTTACGTATGCGATTGTAATAATACTATAATCCCAATTCAAGGTGCGATAATCGGTACGTCTTTAGATACAAAAACAGCGGTCTCTGATGCTAAAGGATACTTTATTTTGAAAACGATTACGACAGCAAATTACTCCAGTACACCTTATACGATCTTTATTAATTCACCCGGATATCAGACAGGTGGAGGTACATGGGTTTGGGGTGACCACCCAACAAATCAAGTATTCTGCTTAAATCATTAACTTTGATAAAAATTGTATCTTTGGTTAATATTATGTAAAAGGTGTGATAGTATTGAAATGAATTTTATTAAATCGTAGTGTGTTACGGATATTTTTTATAAATATTTTCAATTTTTGTTTAATTATTTCAATTAAAAAAGAGAGATGATGATGAAAATGAATTCTAAGAATTTAATAGGAATATTATTGAACTTATTATTGGTAATTTCTTTATTATCATGTGAGGGAAGTGCTGTAGTAGATGAATCAGCAACAATTAGTGATGAAAATTTTTACATGGAAATTGGTTCCACTTTAATTTATTGTTATGAAGACATTTGGAATCAAAATATTGCAGGTAAACCAATCGGAACAAAAAATCTGACAGTAGACGGTCCGATGGGTGGAACAGTTACAATTACAGGTTACACTAGTTATGATGAAAAGCTTGGTATAGCAACTCCCGACCTCGTATTTTCTATGACAGCAGTTAAATATACGTATACTTGCACTGGTAGCAATAACAAAACATGGATTACTGATGTAACTTTAACAGGAAGCACTACCTTTAAAGGAAGTTTCTCGGAAAGTTATACAAGTTTAAATCACCAATCGGATAATTTGCATATCAAAGGTTCGGTTACTTATGATGGTACAATTATTAGAAATATTGATATGTCAGGAGAAGTAAGAATTAATCGTTCAACAAAAACATCGTGTAATATTTTTGGTCATATAGTAGCCTGGTAAAATTTTTTTACCACCGGCAACAAGATGAGGAAAAAAGAAGAACAGATAAACAAAACAAAAATATTTGATTTTTAAAAATAAATTTGTAAAAAACTTATGAAAGAACGAATATCTCACGAAACTGTAAAGCGAAAATTAGTAACTTTCCTATTGTTTTCATTTAAGTCTCTGTTGCTTTTATCAACAATTGTTATAGACCCAACAACTGTTTTGGCACAGTCTAATTGCGCATGTGCAACTTGCGGCAGAAAATGTGAAGAAATTAAAACATTAGGCCATAAACCTGGATATTCGTGTTATCAGGGAGTTCCGAATCAGGGTTCCACAAATACTCCAGGACAAGTAAAACCCGAATCTGCTTCAGGGAAATCTCATAATCCCAGGCACCCAAGTTCAGATATTGAGGACTATGCGAGAGACTTAGAGCAAATGTTAAACAGCCTTCTTCTCGACACTCTTAACATTTCGAAGATTCCATTAACCGGCGATAATGAATTTAATAAATTTTACATTAATCAAGTAACCAGCTTTAATAATCCTGAACAAGGAGGTGATGTGGATTTTGGAGATAGCTCTGTATTTTCAGGCAAAACTATACGATTGCTCACTACCGAACAACAACAAAAAAAACGAGACGATTGGATGAATGAAAATGGATTGAATAATCTTACACCAATCAATAGTGATGGTATTACTAATCTTACATCTGCTCAATTATACGATATCGATGTAATGTTAAGAAATTTAGGAATTGATTTAATAAAATTAGGGTTAGTGGGATTGGCGGTACCAACTGGAGGGGTAGCTTCAACTCTATTTGCCACAGTAGTTATAGCCATTGGATTTGAAGAAGTGAAAGCTCTTTACGACTGCCTTTATGAAGAAAAATGCCTTCCAAAAGAAGAAATAATATATAATGGATTGAAAACAGCTGCCGATGATGTGTTGGCACTGGGATTAGGGAAAGTTGTAGGAAAAATTGCTGAAAATAGCAAATTTGTTGAAGATATAATAATAAAAGACAAGGTAGCTAAGGGAGTATCGCCAGGGTTTGCATGGCTTAGTACACAAGAATCGAAAATAGGTGGGAAAATTACTGACAATGTGGAGAAAGTTTTTGGGTTTGGAAACGAAATAGGAAATGTGGGGTTAACAATAAGCAAAATACGGGAAAAATGGTTAGAAGAAGGTCGATAATATTTAGTACAGGAGTTTTCAGAAAAGTAATAACAAGTGTTTTCTTTATGCTTTGTGTTCTCTCTGTACATAGTTCAGAAAAAAACGATTCATTGCGTTTTGAAGTATTGATGAGCAGTAAAATACTTAACGATATTCACTTTGATAAAAAGTTCATAAATTCTCTTGAGATTACTCCCAGCCGGCTTATTTTACTTTCAACAATTGATAGATTCTATTTATTAGGATGGGGAGGCATCGAACCGGTTGGAAAAAAAAATAAAGGCAATATCAGTTCTTATGCTTTTACACCAGACGGATTTCTGATGATAGTTCGTAATAAAGAGCTTTGCTATATGGATTCACTCGGAAATCTTTCCAAGCTATTTGGATTACCAAGCAAGGCAATGGGAATAAGTGCCGGAGAGTATGTAATGTATGTTTATGACCGCGATAAAAACAAAAAAAAATATGCACTTTATCTTATAGCCCAAGGTGGCAAGTATTCCAAGTTGTTTGAGGTAACTACACCTATTAATTCAGTAGTTGAGATGAATAATTCGCTTCTGTTTGCGACAAGGAGTGCATTATTTAGTTATAGTCTTAAGAGTAAAGAACTGAAAGCACTTGTTGCATTACCAAAGGGTAAAGAAATAAAATCCATAGCAGTGGATTCTTCAAACAACAGAATATACTTCTCAACAGAAAATACTATTTATGCTATAAAAGATTCAAGTGCTGTTATAATTACTGATAAATTCGGAGGAATTATCCGGTTCTTCAATGACGGACTCATAGTTTTTAAGCCCGAGAAGAAATATTTAATTAGAATAGTAGGCATTGAGAATGAGATAGCATCAGAAATGCAGGCATTGAAGGAAGCCGCAAATGACAAACAAACATCCGGCACGCTTACTAATGAGAGTATTATCAATCTGGTGAAAGCCAAACTTTCCGATGATTTAATAATGAATATGATAAATAGCTCCGAAGTTAATTTTAACGTGAGCGTGGACTCAATAATATTTTTATCAAAAAAGAATGTTTCATCGGCAGTTATAACAGCTATGAAAAATGCTATGGATAAAAAAACCGGTAATGCACCAAATGGAAGTAATCACAAATAATATAAAATATATGAAAATTCGATAAAGAGCATTAGGAGATGGTTGTAAAAAATTAAATTAAAAAGATTATGAAAAAATTAGTTTATGTTTTAGTAATAGAATTGTTTGTTGTAAATTGTTTACATGCTCAAACTGTTGAAACATTTACTAATTCTTCTATTGAGAAAGCAAGGAGTTATATTCTTACTGAAAATATAAATGATGCTATAGCTTCCTATGCCAGGATTATAACAATAGATTCAAACAACGCTGCATTGCTTGCCGAAGATGCCTACGCTCTTGCTTTGGGCGGGATTTATGATGCTGCATTAATGCGATTAGACCGTAGCTGGAGTATCGCAGCCAATTGCTCTGATGTAAATTATTTCACATCCCAGATATATTGCTTAATGGGATACGATGACCTTGCAGCTGTGTTCTGGAAAGCTTCAGAGGAATATAAAATACCTGCATGGATTTCATCAAATTCAACAATATTATTGCAGAAGTTCAAGCGTAAATTTCTAAACTCCACAACAACTAATCGAAAAGGGCTATTAGACGATTTCAAGCATGCAAATGAACTGGCTGCACAAAATTTATATTTCCAGTCCATTGCCTTGTTTCATAAAATTATTAATCTCTATCCCAATGAATATCTTCCTTATGTCGGTTATAGTATTGCTCTGGAAAAAACTGGGGCTTTCGAAAAATCAGTCCAAACTATAGAAAGAGCAATTTCAATAATTGAAAATAATGCAGAAGGTAATGAAAAAAAACAATTCCTTGAGCAACGACTGGTATCCATTAAACAAAAGATGATAACATTGCCACCGGACGCAATGCCTGGATTGTCCCAAACGAAAGTTTTGGATATTAGAAATATACAAATGATGGCTTATGCCGGTGGTATGGTATCACCTACTACAACAAATTTAAACGGCAGACTCGGATATTATATATCGGGTTCCAGTAATGCCTCACTTGATTTTGGAAAAATGAACATCTCTGGCACTTCATATTCTAATTTAGGATTTTCCTTTTATAATCGGGAAAAAAATTCCGCCGTTGTCGAAGGTTTTGGACTACTTATGTCTTCCGTAAATGGTAAAACAGCTTATTATTTTAAAATATCTCTGGGGTATAGCATAATGAATAAAAGCCAAACATCAAGTTTTGATATTTTTCTGGATGGTAATATGGATGTTACTAAGTTTGGAGAAAAAGGAGGATCTCCAACCACAATGTGTTTGTCTATTGGAACGAGTATATATTTTGGAATAAGAAAATGAAACAACTACTAATCATATTATTCTTAATATTATTGTGTTCTCAACAAACTTTTACTCAGGTTTCTAAAAAATTGGAATCATTCAGAAAAGAAGTGTTGCCGGAATACAGTATGTATTTTAATCAGGCAGAGCTCACAGAATACGGACAATTAAACTTGTCTGCTGTTGATAAATATAACGAACTTTCAGCTGACGGGAAAAAAGAAATTATGGCTAACATTAACACAGCATGGCGTGATTCATTGTTTTTTGTGCATTATGGCTCACAAATAGAGTTATGGGGATTAAGCGTTGAGACAGGAATCGTCCAACTATTAGACGGTTGGGATTTAAACTCACCACAATTAGTTATTGTACCAAAAATAGTTCCGCAGCCTCATCCTTGGTTCTTTTATGTTGGAGGTCAGTTAGGGTTTGACAACTATATGAAGGGTAATTACAACTATTCGTTTAACACACGATTAGGATTTTTCCTTCTCTCAAATCGATGGGACTTTGCAGCTACTTTTTCAAAAGGAGCAACAGATAATTTGGATATTGAAAGTTCAACTATGCAATGGTCAAATTTTGGTTTGATGAGCAGGGTGCACTTCCCCATTAAAGAATATAGTATTAGCCCTAATATTGGTGCAGAAATTACATTGGCATCATTCGGTAAAACTCCATCTACTGTTAGCGGTTCTCTCGTATTTGGTGTCAGTTGGTTCGTTGGTATTGGCTGTTTGGACTTTGGTATAAAAATCGGGAATATTACTACAAGTATGATAGGTTATACGATGTTTCCATAAAAAATAGATTGATATTCCTCCATAATGATACAAGTAAAAAAATATTTGTTCAGTAAATTATTTATTATTAAGTTAAATAAAAAAAATATTATAAAAGGGAAAAAAATGAAAAATATTCCAAGACTTTTATTGTTACTTTTTCTTCTTTCAATATTCAACTTGAATTTTTCACAATTGCTTGCACAAAAGCAGGGGCAAGCCCTTATTGATTCCCTTCTTAAAGAATTACCTAAGTCAAAGGAGGATACGAACAAGGTGAATTTGCTTGTGGAATTATCATATAATATTCACATGAAAAATCCTGACGAAGCGATAAAATATGAGGAGCAGGCATTTCAACTTGCAGAAAAACTGAATTGGAAAAAAGGAATTGCAAGTTCTTTGACTAATATTGGAGTTCGATATTATAGTAAATCAAATTACAAAAAAGCTCTCGAATATTATTTTAAATCATTAAAAATAAGTGAAGAGATTAACGATAAATTACGAATTGCTTCAAATTTCGGAAATATAGGAACTGTTTATCACAGACAAGCTGATTACCAAAAAGCACTGGAATATTTATTCAAGTCTTTAAAAATCTATGAGGAATTAGGTAATAAAAAGGGAATCAAAGGGATTTTAGGAAGAATCGGGAATGTTTATCACAGACAAGCCGATAACCCAAAAGCATTGGAGTATTTATCCAAGTCTTTGAAGATGTCAGAGGAAATGGGAGAAAAAAGAGAAATTGCTGTAAGTTTAGGAAATATTGGGAATATTTATAGCGGACAATCCGATTTCCCGAAAGCGTTGGAATATTTTTTCAAAGCTTTAAAAATTTCAGAAGAATTACATTATAATGGCTTAATCGCTACTAATTCGAGTAATATAGGCCTTGTATATATGAATCAAAACGATTATCTAAAAGCTTTGGAATATTTGTTAAAAGCACTGAAAATTACAGAGGAATTGGGTAATAGAAGCGAAGTAGCTAGGATTTTATGTATCATTGGCGGCAATTATGCAGAGCTTAATGACTTGTCCAAAGCACTGGACTATGAATTCAAATCATTGAAAATTACAGAAGAAATAGGTGACAGGATGAATCAATTTATCGCATTGCACACTATTGGCAATATTTATGAAATGAAATCAGATTATTCAAAAGCAATTAAATATTACGATAAAGCAGTAGTCGTCTCCAAAGCAATTGGTGACAAACATACCGCATCAGATATACTGGGAAGTATTGGTTGCTTATACTACCTTATGGCAACCGATACATCCGGTAGCAACAAACAAAATAAATTTAACAAGAATTTATATTTACGTCATGCAGTAGATAATCTCGAAGAATGTATTAAAATCCACAAAGAAATTAGAAATAAACATGGCGAGTTGTATTTTTTAGAATACCTTTTTAATTCATACAAGGAACTTGGCGATTATCAAAAGGCATTCGAGAATTATCAGAGATATAATACTATAAAAGATTCAACTTTTAATTTCGAAAACTCGAAAAAAATTGCTAATCTTCAGGCAAATTATAAAGTTGAAAAGAAAGAAAAGGAAAATAAAATCTTAAACCTTGAAATTGACAAACAAACGAACTTCAGGAATTATTTAATTGTTTTATCAATTCTAATATTGCTGCTTGCCTTAGTTATGATAAACAGGTATTTCATAAAGAAAAAGCAAAACAGGATATTAGAGGAAAAAAATAAGTTGTTGAATGAAGCTAATGAAGAAATAGACCGGTCATACAAAGAAAAAATCCAACTTCAAAAGGAGGCATTTGATAAAGAATCACAAGTAATGTCCCTGAAAAATCAATTATTGGAAACAGAACTTGGTATGAAACAAAAAGAACTGACGGCTAAAGCCCTGAATCTTGTCGATAAGAATGAATATATGGCAAAGATTAAAGAACACATCGAAGAAATCGCAAATTCGAAGCCGGAAGAAATTGCACAGATGACAAGATACGTTGTCAGGTCAATTAATATGAAAATAAGGAGCGAAGACTCATGGGAAGCATTTGAAAGGCAGTTCAAAGCTATCCATCGCGGTTTCATGGAAAGTTTAGCTTTGGAATATCCTGAATTAACAGTTATGGAACTGAAGGTCTGTACCTTACTTAAAATCAATCTTTCTTCAAAAGAAATTGCATCATTATTAAGTCTTAGCACACGTACAGTTGAAGACCACCGACTCAATATAAGAAAGAAGATGAGCTTAGATAAAGACGTAAATTTGAATTTGTACATGGCTCAATATAATGTTAAAGAGTTACAACCAATGGATATGAATGGATGACTCAAATAGAAAAATGGGGATATGTTGATACTGGATTTTTTCTTGGCATATAATAAACTTCCTGTTAAAACAAATCGTTCATCATATTAATTTCTAATTTTAATTCTTCCTTATTCAATTTTACCATAGCTTTATCGAAAGATGGGGGTCCAAAATTGCCTTTGGCATCTTTTGATGAACCAAGTCCTTCATTTGGTATTCCAATCCAATTCGTATTTACTTTTCCATTATTATCTTCATCGTGATGTACGCTTATTGCATATTCGCCATAAGGTAAATTTTCAAAAGTAAAAGTAACTTTTTTGTTTTTTATTGGGACAACAAATCTCCCATATGCCTTCTTTTGTTCTGAAGGGTAATATTTTTTTTCTTTGTCAGAAAAAATCAACAGACGTGCTTTTCCTGAGTTATCTTTAAAACCATTAACCACGATGGTGATTTTCCCTGTATTGTTTTGTGAAAGCGATACATTTATTGATGTAATCACAAGCAGAAAAACAAAAAACATAATATTTTTAAAAAGCATCATATATTAATATTGTCCATTTCTTGATAAAATATAGTTTATAATTTATAAATCATTAAATATAATTTAGGGAATTATTACTCAATAACAAAAATTTATATATAATTTTGTTCAGTTTAGAAAATTTCATAATATGGTGATTTGAATGACTTTTAAAATCCAACCAAAAACTCCTGCCCGACTTTCCATTTATTGTCATCCTGAGCTTGTTTATTGCCATTCTGAGCTTGTTTATTGTCATCCTGAGCTTGTTTATTGTCATCCTGAGCTTGTCGAAGTATGTTATCATCAATATATATCATCTGAACTAAAAGACCTTCATCTTTTATTGTAACTTTGCAGTAATGGAAATTTCTGATTCGCCCGCCTTTAAAAGTATCCTGATAAATTGGCTTTGCCCTTAGCTTTTGCCTCGGTCCGCTCCCTCCTCCTGTAACAATAAAGTGTTTACCGGATTTTTCAAAATGCTCGTAGCTGTGGCAATGACCTGTAAAAAATAATTTTGCTTTTGGAATATCGAACATCGGTTCAACGAAATATTTTTGCACATCTTCATCAGCACTGACAATGGTACTATTAGTATATGGCGGATGATGACAGGCAACAATTATTGAAATAATTGAAGAATCGTTTTGCAAATCTTCTAATTTTTTCAAATACCAATCGTTTTGTTTTGATTTAGAATATTCATCCAATTCATCAAAGTTTGAATTCAAAATAATAAATCCAACATTACGAAATTTGAATGAATACCATTTTGCATTCTTAATATGAGGGAATCGCGAGAAATAATTCTTCAATGCTTTTTCATTATTCCCGAAATATTCGTGATTGCCTAAAGTTGGAAAAACAGGGATACCTTTTTTACGAATATCAGAAGCATAATTATCGAAAGTTGTCCAATCGTCATTCCCGGAACCTAAAAAACCAAAATCACCGAGATGAATAATAAAAGCCGGATTTTCTTCGGCAACTTGTTTCAATATAATAGGTCGAACTTCATCGTTTTTCTCAAATCCAACTTCCCAAAAACCTGCTCTTTGTGTGTCACCAATAAGGATAAATGAAGGTATGTCCTGTCTGCCCTCTATGGAACTTTTATAATAAACCCGTTCGGAATCAATGATACGGTCACCCGAACAGCTCACTAAATATAAGATAGTGATTAATAATATTAGATATATTTTCAAAGCATTTTCCACTTCTTTGTTTGACATTCTCAAGCTAAATTACAATTTTTGAGAATTTTTTTTGTCATGTATTTATAATTAAATTGAAAAATATTTTCATAAGTATTTTTAAAATTATTGCTATGTTGAATTAATAAAAAATAAAGATATGAATAAAATCAGGAATCTTGTATTTGTTATGGTATTTTCTCTTGCATTAACCTGTAATAACTATGGACAGGAAAACGAAGAAATTATTTTTGGAGTAAAAGCAGGAATAAATTTAGCAACATTGAACGGGCAGGAATCATTTCTTGTTGTTAATGGAAGCAGACTTGATGCTACCTCGAAGCTTGGAGCAGTTGGAGGAATATCTGCTGAATACTCCATTTCAGAAAAATTTATTTTGCAACCAGAGCTGTTATTTAGCATGAAAGGTGTGAATTTTGATGCAAATGAATTTGTACATAGCTGGTCTATATGGTATATTGAAATGCCTGTTCTGTTCAAATCCGTATTCGAGATGGATAACGATGTTCTTGGTTCTTTTTATGCCGGTCCTGCAATTGCATATAAAGTGAAGTCAACCTGGAGTGAAAAATATCTTGATAGTTATATCAACGAAGACAGGGAAATGTACGGCATAAATGATTTGGATTTTTCGGCTGTAATTGGAGCAGGTTTCGACATGGAAATGCTCGGAAGCAGAATGGGACTGGATTTAAGATATACATTTGGATTGCAAAGCATTCAAAATGACGTTTCTGCACAAAACGGCACAATCAGCATTATGCTTTATTATCTGATAGGTGCAATGGATTTATAAAAATATACTGAAGCTAAGAAATAAATTCATAATTCGTAATTCGTAATTATTTAAAGTGTTTCGAATCTCCCCATTCGTCGAGTCCAAGTTCTCTGCCAATGGAATTTATTCTTGAAAAAGAACATTCAACACATTCTTCAGCTAAATCATCTGTACAAGGTTTGCCGTCGTAGAGAATGTAATCCTTTCTGTATTTTGCCGGTGTTATCAATGGCATAAATACGTTTGCACCAAAACTCAATCCTGCTTCACGACCAAATGGTTTCATTGCTTGCAAAGCGGTTGTGGATGCAATATTAACATCCTTCAAATACAAACGTGAAACTGCAATCATTTTCAAAGAGAGCAAATAATGTTTATCAGCCAGTTTCTGATATTCTTCTTTTAGATGAAACATGGGAGTATCCTGATGCACTAAATAAGGACCCATTCCAATCATATCAATATCCATCTTTTTAAAAAATAAAATATCGTTTACCAAATCATCAATTGTTTGATGTGGGAGACCAATCATTACTCCTGTTCCTATTTGAAAGCCGATTTCCTTTAGCATTTGCAGACATTCCAATCTTCTTTTAAAATTTTGCTGTTTTGGATGAATGGAATAAAAAAGTTTTTCGTTACTTGTTTCAATTCTGAGCAAATATCTATGGGCACCGGCATCGAATAATTTTTTATAGGAATTGTAATTTTGTTCACCTATGCAAAGAGTAATACCTAAACCCTCGGTGAGTTTTTCAGAT
>CAZEHW010000106.1:0-11313 GCA_964511865.1 uncultured Hyphomicrobiales bacterium
TCTAATATATCTTTTTCCTTTTTCTGGTACTCCTCTATTATCTCACGTCTTGACCGTTGGATTGTTTCTTCCTCGAAAAGTTTTGGAAGCCGCCTATTTAAGTACTCAATTGTATCTTTCATCATTTTAGACAGCTCTTTTCCTCTGCCTCTTTCGAGTTTGAGGAGACGTGGTTCGTCAGTATTATTGAAGTTGTTTACATAGCAGTAATCATAAGTTACGGGTTTAACAGTCGTAACATCTTCCAATACATTTTTTACTGTGGTTAGTCTTCCTGTTCCTGCAAGACCTGTAACAAAAATATTGTATCCTTTGGAAAACAGTTCCGCACCAAGACGTATTGACTCGATAGCACGCGGCTGACCCACTATTTTATCCAATGGTTTAACTGTTGCAGTGGACTTAAATTTGAATAACGAAGTCGGACATTCCCAACGTAACTGAGAGGGTTTTAGTTCTTTTGCACCGGTTTTCTGATTTTTCGTTGCTCTAACAATTCTATTTTTTTTCTTTGCCATTTTGCATTTCCATATTTAAGGTTACAATTATTCATTTGATATAAAATTAAAATTCAGAAAATAATATCGAAATACCAAAAATTATTTAAAAATATTTTCAGATTACGCAATTAATTATTGAATCAATAAGAAAATATTAAATTCCATTTCTTATTAAATATAAATATTTCAATGCTTTATATAATATTTGAGTAAAAAAATGCATTAATCTGAAACTTTGATTATTCTAAGAAAATATTTTTATATTAATCTTTTTAAATAGTCAGAAGAAATCGTAAAAAGAAAAATATTATAATTATAATATGTTGATTTCGTTACTATCATAATGAAAAAATTAAATTTGAAAAATTCTATAAAAATTCACAGAGAAAAACTGAGTAACGGTTTGGATGTTGTGTTAGTCCCAATCAATAAAACACCTGTCGTTTGTGTTAATATGGCTTATAGAGTCGGTTCCAAGGATGAACGTTTTGACAGAACGGGAATGGCTCATTTATTTGAACATCTCATGTTTGAAGGTACAAGCAAAAATCCAAAAGGTGAATTTGATAAATTGTGCTCTCTTGCCGGAGGTACAAATAATGCATACACAAGTTTCGATTTAACAAACTATTACACGTCCCTGCCTGCAAATCAACTTGAACTTGGTTTGTGGCTTGAAGCTGACAGACTGAAAAATTTTCAAATAACACAGGAAGCTCTGCAAAATCAGCAGAATGTCGTTATCGAAGAAATAAACCAGACTGTTGAAGACCAACCATATGGACTATGGAGAGATTTAATGTCAGAAAATGCCTATTCTCCGGAAAGTTCTTATTCATGGGAAGTTTATGGTTCAAAAGAGCATGTTGCAAAAGTTTCTTTGGAGGATGCTGAAGAATTTAGAAAAATGTATTACCAACCGGATAATGCCTGTTTACTTTTAGTTGGAGAATTTGATGTTAACATAGCAAAAGAATTAATTAACAAATATTTTTCTATTATAAAAAATCCTCATCGAAAAATTCAAAGAAATATTTATCTGCCCGAGCATTTGATTCATACAGGTTATAATTCTTTTAAAGATGACGTACCAACTTCTGCAGTTTTCTTAGCATATCACATAGATGGTTTCACAAATGAAAAAAGTTACGCAGGAGATATTATGGCTAATATTTTGGGTGTCGGCAAGAGTTCAAGGTTATGGAAAAAATTAGTTATTGACAAACAGATTGCTAACGAAGTTGGGGCATACGTTGACAAGCGTGAGCACTCTTCACTGCTTACTATTTATGCATTCGCAAATACTCCCGATATTAGTTGTAACCAATTAAATGACGAAATTAATTCTACCATTCAGGAGTTTAAGTCTACTTCAATCAAAGATGACGAAATGCAAAAATCAATTAATCAGTTATCAACACAAATGGCTTTTGAAATTGAATCATTCTCAGGTTTAGCCGATACAATTGCGCAATTTGCTGTCTTTATGGATGACCCGAAAAAAATATTTACCAACTTAGACATTTACTCAAAATTCAGTAAATCTGATATTCAAAACTATATACAAAAAGTATTTGGGAATGGAACTGGAGTCAGGATTGATGCAGAACCTCAGTGAAAAATTAATAATGAAAAGTGAATAATTTTTCGTAAAACAGCGAAACGTGAAACGAATTCTGAATGACAGAAAAACAGAATGACCAAAAGACCGAAGGACTGAAGAACTATAGCACTAAGAAACTAAAGAACTGATTAACTCTCAACTCTAAACTCTTAACTTAAAATATAATTTGTAGATTAAAATATATTATATTATTTTGGTATAATTATTTTGATTGTTTAAGAAAGGAGAAAATAAAATGAAACTTTTAAGATTAATCATGCTGGTTTTCTTGTTCTTAAATATTTGTATTAGCACATCTAATGCTCAATTCTGGGAGAAAATGAATTTCAACGATGGCTTTTATATTACTTGTTTAGCAGTAGATAGTTCAAATCGGTTTTGGGTAGGTACTTCAAAAGGTGGATATTATTATTACAAAGAATTAAATAAGTGGTATTCAATTTCACAAGACTCAACCTACATAATAAATATTAAAATCATCAAAGATGGAAAATACAAAACTCCATATATAATTTCCAGAAACTTAGAAAATAATACTTGTAATATATGGGAATTTTTTGGCAACGGATATCAACAAATTGGTCCAAGTGGAAATTATTACATTACATCAATATGCGCAGATAAGGACTCAATAAAAACCTATTCTGCAATCGGTGACACTTCAAATGGTGGAGTTTTAAGAGGATATTCAGGAAGAACAGTAAATACCGGTTTACCAATCGTCAACGACAGCATCAAAGCACTTGATATAACTAATAAGAACGATACTTTATATGTTGGATTAGCAAATGGATTGTATTACTCAACTGATAATGGTGATTCATGGCTTCCTGTATCATTTTTTGATGGTCTTGAAGTTGATAAATTTGTTTTAAATTCCAAAAATGATTTGTATTTTATAGTTAGTGGAACAAATGAGAATAGAGGATTATATAAAAACTTTGTGAAGATATATGATGATGTTCTTCCTCTTGTAGCTGTTGCTGTTAATAGAAACGACGATGTCTTTATTGCTTCAAATATTATAGGGAATGGTGTTTTTTGGACAAGTGATAATGGTTCAGTTTGGCAGGATATGTATGATGGTTTGGACAGTTGCGAAATTACTGAATTGATATGCGATATTGATGGATTTATCTATGCCGGTACAAATGGACAGGGAATTTACAAAAGTTTAAAATCAACAACAAAAGTTAATGAAACATATGTTAATAAATCTAAAATAACACCGAACCCATTTACAGAAAAAACAAATATTTCATTTTATCTCGATAATCCATCTTATACAAAAATTACTATATACAATTCTTTAGGTAATATAATTGATGTTTTGGATGATAATTATTTGGAAGCGGGAAATCATGAATATACTTTTGATGGTTCTCCCCTTCCAAGCGGTACATATTTTTACGTCTTGCAATCTGCCGGAAATGTGGAAACCGGAAAATTGGTTTTGATTAAGTAAAAAATGAATAATGAAAAGTGAATAATTTTTTGTGAACCGTGAAACGAAGACGGAATGACGGAAAGACGGAAAGACCGAAGGACTGAAAAACTGAAGAACTATAGCACTAAGAAACTAAAGAACTAAAATACATATTCAACTAAGAAGAAGAGAGGAATCACCATAACTTAAAAAACGATAATTATTATTTAAAGCTTCGTTATATGTTTTTTGCCATAAATCTTTGCCGAGAAATGCCGCGACAAGCAGAATTAGTGTACTTTTCGGAAGATGATAGTTTGTGATTAATCCATTTACAATTTTGAATTCGTAGCCGGGAATTATGAGTAATTCAGTTCTCCCTCTTAATTCGTTCAAATTATTTTTTTCGAGATAGTTTATTATTGCTGAAATTGATTCCTGTGCTGAAATATCTTTTGGTAATTTATAAGCATCCCATTGCCCAAGTTCGAATTCATCATTTTTAATAATTAAACAATTGCATAATATTTGTTGCCCAACCCAATATAAAGACTCCAAAGTTCTAAGAGATGTCGTCCCTGTTGCTATGATGTATTTTTTTTCAATTATTGATTTCAATAGATTTTCCAGTAAACTCTTCGTAACAATAATAAGTTCACTGTGCATCTTGTGTTCTGATATTTTGTCAGTATCAATAGGTTTAAAAGTTCCCGGACCAACATGTAAAGTTAGTTCTTCAATTCCAATACCTCTGTTTTTAATTTTATTAATTATTTCATCAGTAAAATGCAAACCTGCGGTTGGTGCCGCAACAGAACCGTCAGATTCAGCATAAACAGTTTGATAACGATTTTTGTCTTGGTTTTCAACTTCCCGCTTGATATAGGGAGGCAAAGGAACTTTACCGAACTTTTCAAGGACATCAGCAAAACTAATTCCGTTATCCGTTGTCAGTTGTCCATTATCCGTTAAAATCTTTGCTTTATCTTCATTCGTAATTCGTAATTCATAATTCGTAATTGATTCCCGTCTGCCGTCTGCTGTTTGCGGTCTGCTATAACTTTGAGCTTGTCGAAGGATGTTACCCCATGTAAACTCAACAATCGCATCCTGTCCTGACTTCTCAATAATCTTAGTATTCAGATTGACTTCGTTTGCAGAAGTTAAAACAGTACCTGCATTTACTCTTTTACCACCAATAATACATTTCCATCTGCATCTTTCTTTTGCAGACAATGCAATTTGGGGGTCAGTTGAAGGTAAAACGGGTTCAACACATAATATTTCAACTACTCCACCGGTTGACTTTTTCATCAACAGTCTAGCAGCAATAACTTTTGTCTTGTTAACAAAAATCACAGAATTCTTAGGTAGTAAATCCGAAATCTCATTGAAAATATGATGAGTAATTTCTTGTCTATTCCTATTTACTAAAAGTAATTTACTTTCTGCTCTGTCCTCTAGAGGAAATAGAGCAATTTTCTCATGTGGCAGAGAATAATTATAGTCTTCAAGATTAATATCAAACATTTTTACATCGAATTATTCAGTACCTCTGCCATGACAGTTCTTGTATTTTTTTCCACTACCGCAAGGACACGGTGCATTCCTTGAAACTTTCTCTTCAGTTCTCTTATATGTTGCAACTTTTCCTCTTCTATCACCTTCTTGTTCCTGACCCTGTGGAGTTGGTCCTCCCTGCCTGACAAAAGCAGGAGCTTCGCTTGGATGTTCATATTGCACGGCTCCCTGATTGAATATTGAAGACCTTTTCATTCTTGGCAAACCATCTTCACCAAGTTCTGTTGATGTCCGCCTTGTATCTCGTTGTGTTACCTGCGGAAAATATTTAAATGCAAGATTGACGGCACCTGTATTTATCTCTTCAATCAATTCAAGAAAATGCTCGTAAGCTTCACGTTTATACTCAAGGATTGGATTTTTTTGACCATATGAACGTAAGTGAATACCTTCCTTTATGTCATCCATAATTCTGAGATGCTCACGCCATTTTTCGTCAATCGTTTGAAGAACAGCAATTCTTTCGAGCCGTCCCATAAACTCAGGACCTAACATTTCCTCTTTACGTTTATAAAATTCATTTGCGGCATCAATTACTTTTTGAACAGTTTGTTCCATTTTTGAATTTTCGAGCTCTTCAGGTTCAAGCGTTATATCACAAAGAAGATTTGATCTTACAAGATTTCTGAAACCATCAACATCCTTATTATCAGAGAACTGTTCAAACCAGCCAACAGCAATATCATCGACGTACTCAAAGATTTCGCCTTTTAATCTTTCACCCTTTAATGCCTGTTTTCTTCTGGTATAAATAACTTCCCTTTGCTGATTCATAACATCGTCATAGTCAATAAGTCTTTTTCTGATAGCAAAGTTATTTTCTTCTACTTTCTTTTGTGCATTCTCGACTGATTTGGAAATCATGCTGTGCTGAATTGCTTCACCCTCGGGGATTTTCAACCTTTGCATTACATTTGCAATTCTCTCTCCACCGAACAAACGCATTAAGGTATCTTCAAGAGAAATGAAGAATTGAGAACTGCCAGGGTCACCCTGTCTGCCTGCCCTACCTCTTAACTGTCTGTCAATACGTCTTGCATCATGACGCTCAGAACCAATAATCGCCAAGCCGCCATTCTTTTTAACTTCATGGTCAAGTTTAATATCCGTACCGCGTCCTGCCATATTTGTTGCGATAGTGACTGCACCTTTTTTCCCGGCATTTGCTATAATTTCTGCTTCTCGGGCATGTTGTTTAGCATTTAAAACATTATGATTAATTTTTTTCCGCTTCAACATTTTGCTAAGTAGCTCTGAAACCTCTACAGATGCTGTTCCAACAAGAATTGCTCTCCCCTCTTTCAATATCTTTTCGACTTCATCTGCTACAGCATTATATTTTTCTCTTTGCGTTTTAAAAATTAAATCATCCTTATCATCCCGGACAATATCTCTGTTAGTAGGAGCAACAACAACTTCAAGTTTATAAATTTTTTCAAATTCCATTGCTTCAGTTTCCGCTGTACCGGTCATTCCTGCAAGTTTCTTGTATAATCTGAAATAATTTTGAAGAGTAATAGTCGCCAATGTTTGAGTATCACGTTCGACCTTCACACTTTCTTTGGCTTCGATTGCCTGATGAAGACCTTCGGAATATCTTCTGCCATCCAGGATTCTTCCTGTATGTTCATCTACAATCATGATTTTTTTATCTTGAATAACGTAATCAACATCTTTCTCGTAAAGAGAATGTGCCCTTAAAAGCTGGTTGACAGTATGAATCCGATCGCTTC
Organism: uncultured Hyphomicrobiales bacterium; assembly: GCA_964511865.1. GTDB lineage: Bacteria > Bacteroidota > Ignavibacteria > Kapaibacteriales > UBA2268 > ChocPot-Mid. Next base: position 6,865 of record CAZEHW010000106.1, read on the forward strand.
TTTCTGCATAGAGTAAGTTCAAATCATCAATCTTCTTTTGTTTTGTAGAACCGGTTAGAGTTTTATCTCCTTCAATAGCACTCATTTCTGTTGCAACATCAGGAATAACAAACATTTCTGATTCTTCCTGAGCTGTCGCTAAAAGTTCTCTGCCTTTTTCAGCAATATCAATATTGTGATTTTTCTCGTCAATAGTATAAAATAGTTCTTCATCAAGTTCGTGCATTTGTCTCCCCTGGTCACGCAGGAAGAAGAGCTCAGTTTCACGCATCAATTTCAGATATTCAGGTTCCTGAAAGAGTTTCTTTAATCTTTTATGTTTTGGTAAAGCTCTGTTTGCTTTAAGAAGATTTACTCCGGCTTTTTCCCTGTCTTCCTTTTTGTCGGATTTCAGGTATTCTTCTGCTTCTGATGTTAATTTATTAACAAGTTTAGTTTGAGCTTCCACAAGTCTTCTAACTCGAGGATTCATCTCGTCGAACTTCTGGTCAGTCTGTCCTACCGGTCCGGAAATTATTAATGGTGTACGTGCTTCATCAATTAAAACTGAGTCAACCTCATCAACGATCGAAAACCAATGTTCTCTTTGCACCATGTGCTCAGATTCGACAACCATATTATCCCTCAGGTAATCGAAGCCAAATTCATTATTCGTTCCATAAGTGATATCCATGTCATAGATTTTCTTGCGTTCGAGAGGTTCCATGTTTGATTGAATAGCACCTACCGTTAAACCAAGAAACTCAAAAACCGGTTTCATCCATTCAGAATCACGTTTTGCAAGATAATCATTAACAGTAACAAGGTGTGTCCCTTTGCCGGGTAAAGCATTTAAATACATTGGAAGTACAGCAACCAGTGTTTTACCTTCACCTGTAGCCATTTCAGCAATTTTCCCCTCATGAAGTATTACACCTCCCATTAGCTGTACATCAAAAGGTACCATTTCCCATACAGAACTTTGACCTGCATATTCATACCTGTGCATTGATTCAGCAAGACGTTTGCAGGCTTGCTTTACAACAGCAAATGCTTGAGTCATAATATCATTTAAGACATCTTCAGTAGTTTCATGAATTTGTTTTTCCAGAACTTTTAATTTATCTTTAATATCAGATGTTTCTGCCGCATCGAGTGCTTCAGTTCTGAATTTCTTTAATAGCAAGTCTCTTTCATCTTCAAGTTCTTTTGTTTGTTCTTTGATTATTTCACGAAACTCATTCGTTTTCGCTTTTACCTCATCATCAGACAGAGACTCATATTCCTCAAAATATTGATTAATCTCTTCTACATAAGGCAGAAGTCGTTTTCTATCTTTTTCGTGCTTAGAACCAAAAATTGTCTTTAAAATTTTATCGAGCATTTCTTCATCTTTAATTTATTTTTTAAACAAAATATTTCTAATTTTGTATAGACGTCAGTTATTGATATGTATTTATAAATAATTTATTTTGTTAAACTAATTAATTTATTTGGAAATAAATCATGCTTAAAACATTAGGAATTAAAAATAATTTTCTCGCAATAGAAAAACAAAATTCTAATATAAAGGATTCGAAAATAGTTATTTTACCTGTACCTTACGAATCTACAACGAGTTATGGTAAAGGTACTAAATTTGGTCCTAAAGGGATTTTAGACGCAAGTGCTTTCGTTGAATTTTATGATGATGAATTTGATAGAGAAATCTGCTTTGAAAAAGGGATTGCAACAGTTCAACCCTTGGATTTCAAGAATAAATCAGGAAAACCGGCTTTAAATTTAATTGAGAAAAATGTAACTGAACTACTCGAAATGAATAAATTTGTGGTTACATTAGGAGGTGAGCACACAATCTCGACTGCCCCTATCCAAGCTCATTACATAAAAAATCCCGATATGTCGGTTCTACATTTCGACGCTCATTCCGATTTAAGAACTTCTTATGAAGGAACTCCTTATTCTCATGCGTGTTTTATGTCGAGAGTTATTGAATTTTTCCCTGCAAATAAAATAACTCAAGTTGGTATTAGGGCTCAATGTATTGAAGAAGCAAAACTTATAAAAGAAAAAAAAATTAATACTTTCTATGCATCAGCAATAAGACGGGGTTTGCATGGGAAAAACTGGCAGAAGAAAGTTGTCGATACTTTAGGTAAAAAAGTTTATATCACATTCGATGTTGACTATTTCGACCCTTCGATTATGCCTTCAACAGGCACCCCTGAACCTGACGGCTTTTTGTACTCGGAAACAATGGACATTTTCAGGGAATTAATTAAAGCAAAAAAACAAATAATAGGATTTGATGTTGTCGAGCTTGCACCGGTAAAAGGAGTTCATCATCCTGATATTACAACAGCAAGACTTATTTACAAAATTCTTAATTTTGCATTTTACAACAAATAATATAAAAACATGGAAGAATTAAAAAATCAAATAGCGGAAATATATAGAAACAACGAAACGCTTACTGACAGCGAGTTTTTAAAAATATCAAATCAGTTAATTGATGGATTGAACTTGGGACAAATTCGTTCTGCAGAAAGGGATGATACGGGCATTTGGAATGTAAACATTTGGGTCAAACAGGGAATATTATTGCTTTTCAAATATGGGAAACTTAGCGAAATGTCAATTGATGGTAGTTTCAGATATTTCGATAAAGACTCAATTCCACTTCATCCAGTTGATTTAAATGATAATATCAGGTTAGTCCCGGGTGGTTCTTCCATCCGGACGGGATGTTATGTTGCTCCCGGAGTAATATGTATGCCTCCAATGTATATCAATATCGGCTCTTATGTTGACGAAGGAACAATGATTGATTCACATGCTCTTGTCGGAACTTGTGCACAATTAGGAAAGAGAATCCACCTGAGTGCCGCTTCACAAATCGGTGGAGTGCTCGAACCGGCAGGAGCAAGGCCTGTTATCATCGAAGATGATGTTATGATTGGTGGCAACTGCGGTGTTTACGAAGGTACTCTCATTAGAAAAAGAGCAGTTTTAGGTTCAGGTGTTATTCTTACGGCATCAACAAAAGTTTTCGATTTGGTTAACGAAAGAATAATTCAATCAACGAAAGACAGTCCCCTCGAAATCCCCGAAGGAGCGGTTCTCATCCCCGGTTCAAGGCAGGTAAAATCTGATTTCGGAAGAGAGCATGGTCTCTCAATTGCCTCTCCTGTTATCATTAAATACAGGGACGAAAAGACAGATGCAAGAACTGCGTTGGAGGAAAACCTTCGTTAATGGATAATAGATAAATATCAATTGATAATGAAAGTTAATCGCAGAGCGATTAAATGTTTGTAGAATATAATTTCCCCAGTGGTCAACAACTCCGTAGGAGTTGAACGGTAATTGATTATCAGAATTATTAAATATTGTTATTTTTCTCAACAACCCCCTTTTACGCATCTAAAATTGCCTGGGCGTTGAATTTCCGGTTTATGCTATCTCAAAACAACAAATTTTTGTATTTCATTGCCAATTCGGAGGAAATACATTCCATTTGGAAAATGGGAAACATCAATACGTAGGGGCGAACGGCTGTTCGCCCGTATGGATAAAATGCATTCACCAAAAATATTATAAATTTTCATCTGATAACTTTCCGAAAGTTTGGAACTTTCGGAAAGTTTGTCATCAATTTCTATTTCGATATATTCGCTTGAAGGGTTAGGAGAAATAATAATATCTAAATTAGTTGATTGTTGCTCTACAGATTCAGGAGGTACTAAAAGTTCACCAAAAAAATTACAATTCATTACATTTTGTAAAATACAGTCATCAACAAATTCATAAGCATTAATATAGTTTGAAAATTCTACTACATAGATTTTCGACCTTTCTCCACTATCAGATCGAGGATAATTCTTAATTAGATAGAAATATCCATATTCTTCTTGTAATTGTAATAGGTGGTTTTTAATTTCAGAGAATTTTTCATCAATTTCATTGATGTATACTATTATTACAGAATCCTCATTTGGTGCAGGCGGAATATACCATATATCAGTTTGAAAAGTAATTGAAATTGAGTTTTTTGTATAATATTTTTTTGCAATTTTTAATCCATAGAGGAATTTTTCTGCAATCTCATTACAAGAACCACTTATTAATATACCACAAGTGTCAATTTTCACTTTTCCAGGATTTTTTATAGGAAAAACCGGAGTACAAAGACAGTTTGTATCAATTTGACTGAATAATTGATATAACGGATAATTAAGTAAAAAAATTATCAAAAGTAAATTGACTTTTTTCATTTCTGTACTCCTTTTTAATTTAAAGATACAAAAACACTTTAATGTCTTGAAAATATTACACTTTTTCTAAACAACTCCCTTATACGCATCCAAAATCGCCTGGGCGTTGAATTTCCAGTCATGCTTTTCTATTGCCCTGCGCCGGGCTTCTTTGCCCATTCTGTCTGCCATGTCTTTGTCAGAATAAATTTGAAAA
>CAZEHW010000107.1:0-11301 GCA_964511865.1 uncultured Hyphomicrobiales bacterium
ATAACAGTAGCATCTTCATATATAATGTTGTCTTATTGTGATTGTAATTGCACAATTTGCTTTTATATTGATACTAAAAGCTGTGATCTTTCAGAACAAGATTTAAACGGAGCGACATTAAATGTTGAAGTATATCATTGGATTACCGATGAGTTTGGTCCTATATTAGTACTTGATGCTGTAGTTTCAGGACCACCAGTTCCAGGAACTATAAAAAAAGTCAGTGGATATGAAATTAATTATGGATTTTGGTCAAAAGATTCTTATCGAGAATACACGTGGGAGGAAATGTTTAAATGGAAATACGGCCATTATCCTGAAACACCTGCTGAATTAGCCCTCTTAACAGAACAAAATGTTAAAAATTGGTTTATAGAACGACATACCGTAGAAAGACCATGGCCATTGTCTGATGACCCGCCAAGAGATGTTAGAACATTCGAGAAACCTTTATTTAAATTATGCACTGAATTTTACGATAATTGTCATTATCTTTTTGCGGGGAATTTAAAGTTTTCTGATGGTACAACATGTCAACTTGAACCAATGGATTTATTTTTAAGAGCTGGAGACTGCCCAGCATATATAGCAATGAAAGTAAAGAAAGGGTGTTCTAAATGTGGTGGATAAATAGTAATAAAATAAATATAAAAATTATCTTTTCTAACAAACAAAAGGAGTAAAATTATGAAAAACTTAATGTTTTTATTATGCACAATTTCTATAATTCTTTTTATAGGATGTTCTGAAGATACAATAACGAACAACCATAAAAAAATCCCGGTTAGTCCGATTGACCCACAAACATCTTCTAATCCAATCATTAGTGATGTTGTGGATAATTACGATATGAATGACCTTGTTGGTGTTATTTTTATCGATAATTATTATGTTGATATTTATAATAGTAGTTCTCATGTACAAGGTACTCGCAATGATGCTATAGGATTCATAGTTGATAATAATCGTACATCATCTTTGGATATTGGCGCTAATTTAATTGTAAATGGTTCAGCATTAGCCATTGATTATTCAGGAAATTATTTATTAGTTGCTGATGAAAGTTCCTTTGATGCTTATTTTGGAACTGGACAAAATAAATTTTATATCGAGCAAACAGATACATTCCCTGGTATTTTGGATTCTATAACATTTAGTAGTCCAATTCAAATAACAAATATTAGTTATAATCAGAATATTTCCAAAAGTCAGAATTTAACTGTTAATTGGTCTGGTGGCAAATCAAATGAGCTTGTTCAATTACTAATCTTCAGAACTGATACAGCTATCGTTAATGCTAAGAGTGGAACATACAAATCCGTTACATCAGGTAGTTCTATAACTGTTAGTTCATCACAACTAGCAGCACATCTCGAAAATAACGGTCAGTATTCGATACTTTTAACTACTTATGATCCTCATTATTTTACATTATCCAATAATAAAAAATTCTGTGTAATAGGAAGATCTAGATTTGAAATTACCGTAAATATCGTGAATTAATAATGATCGATAACTTATTTTTTGAGAATATCCCATTATTTGGATTTTTCCAAGTAATGGGATTTCTTTTAAGTTTAGTTGCTTTGTTTATTTATACATATAGAAATAATTTAAATTATTTTAATTATGTGTTTTTTTACTTTTTTTTACTTTTTTTTGGGTTCATTTTTGGTCACATAATATATAACATTAATTATTCTTCAACATCATCTACAATTAACGAATCATCACAATCAATTTTAGGATCATATTTATTTTTGGTGATAATTTACATTTTCTTCAGAATTTTTAAGTTATCAAAACAAATAAAATACCTTGATGTAGTTTTCTTATGTTTCCCAATTTTCCAAATTATTGGCAAAATAGGGTGCTATTTTGGAGGTTGTTGTGGTTGTGATTTTCTTTTAATGTCATTTTTACCATTACAACTTTTTGAAGCTATATTATTAATATTATCTTACTTAACAATTATATTTTACAGAAGTATTGTTATCCAGCGAGAAGGTTTGATTTTTTTATTATTTACTTTTTTTTATTCAATAATAAGATTTATTTCGGAATTTTTTCGATCTGAAAAAGCCACTGAAATATTTTTTATAAGATCACCTCAAATTATGAGTTTATTCTTGATGTTTCTATCATTATTTTTGATTTTAAGTAAATATTCGATAAAATTAAAAAAAATCTAACCAAATTCAAGAGTTCTTAAAAAATCGACTGAATTAATCTGCCGGGTTTTTTTATATAGTTTTAATGTTTATGTTCATGGTCATGGTGATGATGTTCATGTTCATGATGATGCGCATGGTCATGATGCTCGTGGTCATGGTCGTGATGCTCGTGTTCATGGTCACGGTCGTGGTCATGTTCTTCATAATCATCATATAAATCATGATTGTGTTCTTCGTGTGATTTATTCGCGTAATCTTCGAAAGGAATTTCCTCAGTTACAGCAAAATCAATAATGAAATCCATAACTTTTTTATTGATGATGCTGTTGATTATCTGCGGATTTTGTTTCAATTTCTTCGCAATGGCGGTTGCATCACCTTTTGTTCTTTCGACTTCTGCATTTACAATATCTTCGATATCATACTCTTCAACTTCGATTTTCTCATTTTTCATAATCTGGTTGCGGATTATTTCCCATTTTACAGTCCTTACAGCCAAAGGTCTCAATCCATCAACCATGTCTTTTGTTTGCAATTTTTCTTTGTCGGTTATATTATATTGCTTTCTCAAGTCATTAGCCATTGCTTCAATCACTTCTTCTACAATTGTAGCCGGCGGTTCAAAGTCATTCATTTCAACAATTTTACCAATTAACTGATTTTCAATTTCTTTTCTTGTTTTTTCGTTCCAGTTTTCCTGAAGCTTAAATCCGGTATCTTCCCTGAATTCTTCAGTTGATTTGAATTTTCCTTTTGTGTAAGTTTCGACAAACTCGTTTGTAAATTCAGCAGGAATAAGTTTCTCGATTTTCTTTACTGTAACTCTGTAAGAATTATCAGGAGCATTGGGGTCATATAAATTTGGCTTGAATGTGAAGCTATCTTCAACCTTTGTGTTTAATAAATTTGCCTTCATTTCGGGCATAACATATTGGTCGGCTAAATATAATTTACTTTCAGTTGATTTATTTCCTAAAAGCGGTACTTGTGTAGCTTCGTCAATTTCCTGAATTGAAACATCCACAACATGCTCTTCATCAGTAACCTGTTCGGCTTCTTCAAATTTTCCGTTGCTCTTACATACCTGCAAAACATATTGTTCAATTTCTTCATCTGTAACAGGATGTACAGGTTCGTCAACAACAATACCGCGGTAATCAGCCAATTGAATATCCGGAATTATTTCAAATTTAATTACAAAGATAAATCCATCGTCCTTTTTATCTATATTGACAAGCTGGGGAGTGCCAACCATAGGGATACTATCTGCTGTTAAAAATTCATTAAATGTTTTGTTGGCAATATCTTCGAGAGCTTCAAATTCAATAGCTTTTCCATATTGTTTTTTAATCAAATTCATTGGAACTTTCCCTTTACGGAAGCCCTTCATGTCTATATGCGGTTGAGCTTTTTTGTATGCCTCATCGAAATGCGGTTGAACATCTTCTGCTGTTAAAATAAATTCAACTTCTCTTAAGCTGCTGCTAATTTCCTTAATATTCTTTTCCAATTTTATCTCCTGTTCTATCTACTATTTTCTATTTTCTATTTTCTATTTTCTATCTTCTATCTTCTATCTTCTAAAGCTGTGCGGATGAAGAGACTCGAACTCCCACGGGTCGCCCCACCAGATCCTAAGTCTGGCGCGTCTACCAATTTCGCCACATCCGCATTAGTAAAGACTACAAAGATAATGATTTCTTATTAATAATAAAAATTATATCTTATTTATTCTAAATACCTGAAATTTATCATTTAATTAGCATCAAATTAGCTGTTAATCAAAATGTTTTTTTAATTTTAAAGTTTTATAAAATGAATATTAATAATTATAAGATTGGTAAATGAAAGAATTAAATTTTTCTCCTGAAAATATGTATAGATTACCATGGAATTTTGCAGATAATGCGATTTCATGGCTGGAACCGACAAGTAAATGTAATTTGTATTGTGACGGTTGTTACAGAGAAAATCGAAATTCATCGCATAAAACACTTGAAGAAATCAGACACGAACTGGAAGTATTTAAGAAAAACAGAAAAACTGACAGCATCTCCATTGCCGGAGGAGAACCTCTTTGCCATCCGCAGATTGTAGAGATTGTAAAAATGGTTAAGGAATTTGGGTGGAAACCTGTGATTAATTCAAATGGGGAATTGCTGACAAAGGAATTGTTAATTGAATTGAAAAAAGCCGGTGTTTGGGGATTTACGATTCATGTTGACAGCGGGCAAAATCGTCCACACTGGAAAGGTAAAAACGAAATAGAGTTGAACGAGCTCAGACAGAAAATGGCAGATTTACTTGCTTCTGTTAAAGGAATATCCTGCTCATTCAATGCTACAGTTTATCCTGAAACTTTGCAATATATCCCTCAACTGGTTAAATGGGGACAGGATAATATTGACAAGGTTCATGTTATGGTTTTTATACTATACAGAATGGCGACAATTGGAAAAGGATTCGATTTTTTTGTTGGGAAAGATGAAGTATTCTTTGATGATATGATGTATTCAAAGAAAGACGACAGTAGGAGAACTGACATTAGTTCACCTGAACTTGTAGAAGAAATCAGGAAGATTTATCCGGAATTTATGCCCTGTGCATTTTTGAACGGAACTATGTTTTCAGATTCGTATAAATGGCTTTTGACCGGGAGGATGGGCAACAAACATCAGATATTCGGATATATTGGTCCTAAATTTATGGAACTCGTTCAAACTTTTAAGCATATTTTTACTGATGCCTATCTTGCTTATTCTTCTCCGGGAATGCAAAGAAAAGGGAGGATGTATTTTCCAATGGGAATGTTTGACAAAGGCATTCGTGATATTATAAAAAATTACTTCATTGCTTTAAAAAACAATCAAAAAGCATTTTTCAGCAGAGTTCATTATCAGTCAATTATGATTATCCAGCCTGCAGACGTTCAGGAAAATGGTGAAATTAATATGTGTGACGGCTGTCCCGATATTACTGTGTGGAACGACAAGCTTGTCTGGTCCTGCCGAATGGAGGAGCAATACCGCTGGGGCGAAAATGTGAGATTTGTGCCGAAGGAAAGAAGAACGGAATAACGGAAAGATAGGAGAACCGAAGGCAGGTTTTTCAATAGGGCGATAAGTATAAGGATTCAGTGATAAAATACTTTTTTGAACGAAACGATTTTTTAATCCATAAACTAATTTATTCCGGATTTAAAAAGGTTCTTTTTTATTTATCTATAAAGAATAAACCATTTTATAAGTTATATCTATCCTGTTTTTATAAGGTTCTTCACATAATTTTTCTTCATTCTGCTCAAACCATTTTTTCCAGTTTTTATAATCGTTTTTTGTAGGTTGTAATTGCCATTCCCAAATGAATTCAGATTCTGATTCAATCTGTGTTATCAATGCAAGAAAGGTTATAGCTCTAGCCCTATTAAAAGAAAAGTCCAAACTATCTTTTTGAAAATAATTTTCAATAATTGATAATTGTTCAAGAAAGATTTGTTTTTCTTTACAATCTGAGGTCTTAATATTACTGCAATTTGAAAGGAAAAGTGTTATAAATGCAGTAATTAAAATTAGAGAATTTATACTACTTCGCATATGATTTTAATGTTATTTAACATATTGTGAATAAAATATAAGTACTGTCAGTTATAATAACTGACAGTACTCATTTAATAAATAAATCTCAACCGAAATCTTTGGCTCTTTTGCCGCCTGCCATCGAAACGATGATGTCATCGTAGTAATCTGCATTGAATGCTACAGACCTCAAAGTTGTCATAAGCTCATTTTCATCGAGGTTGGAACCTGTGATAGAGTGAGAAAAAACGATAGTTCCATCGAATAAAAGCCCAAAAGCACCAAATTGAATCTGGGCATTCTTTCTTAAAAGAAAATGCATAACTTCATCGTTAATTTTTGCTTTTCTGACCACATTTGAACTACAGATAATGACCATTTCATTGTCAATTAAATAATTAATAGTAATCATCACCTGAGTAGAACCTTGAAGAATAGTATATTTCCCGTTTTCAAACCTGATATAGTTAGGGAAATTTTGCTTTAAAATCCTGTCAACCTTATTACAGACATCGTTATAAGATTGTTCCGGGCTTGTGTTATTTTCTGTCATTCAAAACTCCATAATATTTTTTTTTAATTTATTGTTTTTTTTAATGTTTTCCTTGATCGGGTAATAATCCCATCTTTTGCTTTAATGCCAATAAGTCATTGTCAACGGAGGATCCGGTTTCCAACATCTTGAACTCTTCTTCCAGTCTTTTCCCGGAATCAGCAAGTTCACCGAAAGCAGATGCTTCAGCTTCAATTTGCTCGACTTTTCTTTCGTATTTATCAAATTTACTGAAAGCATCGGAACCAACCCCCGACATTGCCTGAGAAATTTGTTTTTCTGCTTTTGCCGCCTGTGAACGTGCAATTAAAGTATTCTGCCTTGTTCTTGCTTCGTCGAGTTTAGTTTTGAGAATTGCTAAACGGTCTCTCATTTTCTGGGCAGTTTCGCTTGCCTGCAAAAATACCGGTTCTAAATCAGAAATATTTCTTGTTTCCAGATTTTTCTTTTCTAATGCGGCTTTTGCTAAATCTTCGCGACCGCTATTGAGTGCTATTACTGCCTTTTGTTCCCAATCTAAAGAATCTTTCTTTGCCTTCTCGATTTTACGTTCCAGTGTCTTTTCGTTGGCAATAGCCCTTGCTACAGCCAGTGCAGTTTGATTAATTGATTCTTCCATTTCGATAACCATTTGCTTAAGCATTTTCTCCGGGTCTTCTGCTTTGTCGAGAAGTTCGTTGATATTTGCTTTCAATACATCGGCTATCCTATTAAATATTCCCATAACAACCTCTTATATTTTAAATAATTTTTCAAAATTAAAATTTCAAAATACTAATCAATTTCCTAAAAATCAAAATAAACTTTTCAGAATACGTTATTATTTTGATAATTTAGTAAATAAATTTAATAAATTTTTAATAAAGAACGAATTAATATGAAATTTAATATGCAATCCATGCTCGAGCAGGCACAAAAAATGCAGGAAGAGATGGAAAAAGTGAAGAGTGAAGTTAACCGTAAAGTTGTTACTGCTGAAGCAGGAGGTGGAATGGTTTCGGTTATCATGTCCGGAAATAACGAGTTAAAACAAATTAAAATCAGCAAAGAAGTTGTCAATCCTGAAGACATTGAAATGCTGGAAGACCTGATTGTTGCCGCAATCAATAAAGCAAATAAAGCGGCTGGAGAGATGGTACAACAGGAAATGGGACGGCTTGGCGGTATGCTGCCAAATATTCCCGGATTAAATTTAAATTTGTAAAACCCATAGAAAAATATGATATATACATCAAAATCAATAGAGAAAATTGTTGAATTATTTTCATCTTTACCGACAATCGGCAGGAAAACCGCTCATCGTTTGGCTTTTTTCCTTCTCAAACAAGATGAGAAATTTATTGAACAGTTTTCAGATGCACTTAAAGAATTGAAAAAAAATGTCAGGTTTTGCTCTGTTTGTTTTAACTATACTGAATCTGACCCTTGCCCGATTTGTTCATCTGCCAAAAGGGATAATTCGATAATTTGCGTAGTTGAGGAACCAAACGATGTTTTGGCAATAGAAAAAACAAATGAATTCCATGGCTTTTACCATGTTTTGCATGGTACATTGAATCCTTTGGAAGGCATATCTGCAAAGGATTTAAAAATTGTCGAATTAATTTCGCGATTGAACAATGGAGTTCAGGAAGTAATTCTTGCTTTGAATCCAACAGTAGAAGGTGAGGTTACTACACAATATCTCAGCAATTCGATTAAACCATTAGGGAAAAAGATAACAAGAATTGCAAGAGGTGTACCGATTGGTTCGGATTTGGAGTATGCTGACGAAGCTACACTTTCAAGGGCTTTACAGGGTAGGGTTGAAGTTTAAATGAAACTGATTGATCATATATTATTTGCACTCTCTGTTCTTATTTTGGGATGTGATATGTTTTCAACACGGACACCGGAACCGCCTGATGCCGGTCGTTCCGGATTTCTTCCTCCAACCACTGCAACGATAGTGTTAACCAATCTAATCAATGCTATTAAAGAGAAAAACTCCGAGAATTATCTTGCCTGCCTATCCGACTCTACAAGCGGAACATTAAGCTTTTCATTCATTCCCTCAACAGAAGCATTGGCAAAATTTCCCGGGAAATTTACTGATTGGAATAAAATTTCAGAGCAAAGAAGCTATAATTCCATTCTTGCTTCAATCAAAGAAGACCAACAATCAGAATTATCCTTTAAAACCAGCGTTGAAGATTTTGAAATATTAACCGGTGACTCTGCTGTTTTTTTTTCCGATTATTATTTGCTTATTCCACATAATAAAGAAGCAGTACCTACTGAATTTGAGGGAACTGTTCAGTTTACATTAAATTTGGTAAATCAGAGGTGGAGTATCTCCAAATGGGTTGACATCTCTTCAATGGAAGATTCTGCCAAGTTTTCATGGAGTATATTAAAAGCTAACTTTTCGGATTGAAGTTTTTATTTTGAATGTACTTATAAACTCTCTCTTCTGACAGAATAATTTTTCCTTAGCAAGTCAAAAGTTGAAGCTCTCTCTTTGTCAGGTAAATTCATTGTTTCTAACAAAGCATTGTGGTCCTTGTCAAATCTACGTTTCTGAGTTAAAAGATTAAATATAAATTCAATGTCTTTATATTTCTCAGGTTCAATGGGATTGTATTCGTTAAGTTCCGTTTGAATCAAGCCAATATCAACCTGTTCTCCCGAGAAATTTTGGAATGCTTCAGCCATCATTTTCACCCCTCTCAGTTTTCCATCCCTCGAATAACCTCCAACATGAGGAGTCGCAAGAATACATAATTTAACTAATTCAGGATTAATAAGTGGCTCATTTTCCCAAACATCAATCGAAGCAAATAATTCTTTTTTCCTCATTCTGTCAAGCAATGGCTTTTCGTTGACTACATAACCCCTTGATGCATGGATAAAAAGCGTTCCCTTTTTTAGTAAAGCTATTTCATTTTCATCTATAAGATTATATGTCGGATATTTTCCCGTTTTTGTAATAGGTACATGATTAGTAATTATATCCGATTCCGAGCAAATAGTTTTCAAATCAACATGTCTTACAAAATCAGGGAATTTTAAATTATCATCCAATAGGGGAGGGTCATTGACCAAAATATTTAATCCTAAAGAACTTGATAATTTAGCAATGATTTTTCCGATATTACCAAAGCCAATTATACCAATTGTTGATTTTGCAAGTTCTTTTCCTGTGATTTTTGACCATTTAATTATTGAATATACGACCATTTCTGCTACTGAATTTGAATTGGAACCTGCCGCATCTGCAAATTGAATTCCGGATTGCAGCAAATATTCAGTATCAACATGGTCAATTCCTGAAGTAGCTGTACCAACAAATTTGACCATAGAATTTTGTAATAATCCCTGGTTTACTAGTGCTGTTGACCTCACGAATAAAACCTCACATAAAGACTCAATTAATTCATAATTGGTTAACTCTCTTCCCGAAAATCTTTTAATATTCCCATGAGGAGACAAAATCTCAGCTAAATAAGGGATATTCTCGTCAATTAATATATTTAAATTATTTCCCAATACCTAATAAATTTAATTTTTCAAATAATAATAGATGATAAATTACAATAAATTTGTAAATTAGTTGATGGTTTTAAATAAAAAAAGTTGAAAGTTTTAAAAAAAATGGATTATACCGGAAGTTCTGAAATAGATACAAGAAAAGTAACAACCTTGCGATTGCTGGAAATGAAAAAAGCCGGGCAAAAGATTGTTGCCTTGACTGCTTACGATGCTTTAATAGCCCGTATGCTCGATGAATCTGCAGTAGATTTAATACTTGTCGGTGATTCGCTGGGCAATATTGTTCAGGGTTTGCCAACAACCTTATCTGTAACGATTGAGGAAACAATTTATCATACCAAAGCAGTGGTCAACGGTGCTAAGAGGGCTTTAATTGTTGCCGATATGCCTTTTATGAGCTATCAGGTATCAGCCGAAGAAGCTTTTCGTAATGCCGGCAGAATAATGAAAGAAACGGGATGTAATGCCATTAAACTCGAAGGGGGCAAACTTGTTGTTGATGCTATCGAAAGGTTGACTGAAGCAGGTATTCCGGCTATGGGACATTTGGGTTTGACACCTCAGAGTATCAATAAATTTGGAACTTATAAAGTTCGTGGGACAGACACCGAAGAAGCAAGACAAATATACAATGATGCCAAGCTTCTGGAAGAAGCTGGTGCATTTGCGGTGGTACTCGAAAAGATTCCTGCTGATTTGGGTAAAAAAATCACTGATGATCTAAAAATTCCTACTATAGGAATTGGGGCTGGTCCTGATTGCGACGGACAGATTTTAGTTTATACTGATATGTTGGGTTTAACTGTGGATTTCAATCCGAGATTTGTTCGCCGTTATGCAAGCTTGTACGATGATATTAAAAGTGCTGTTTTGCATTATGGTGATGATGTTCGTAAGAAATCTTTTCCAAGTATTGACGAAAGCTACTGAAATAATTTGATAATTGACATATGATAATGAAAATATTTTTTAATATAAAAAAAATGAACTTTAATATAGCAATTTCGTTAATATCACTTGGTGTAATTCTCCTTATTTGCAGTAACTGTGAAGATAATGGAATCACTTCAAACAGGGAAATAAACTTTCCGGATTCAAATGTCAGTTATCAAAACCATGTTCAGCTATTTTTGAATTTTAAGTGTGCCTATCGGGGCTGTCATAGTGTCGAGGACAGGGCAGGGAACAGGGCTATGACCGATTATTTTACTTTATTTGAGACTGCTAATGCCGGATTGGTAATTCCGGGTCAGCCAAATGAAAGCAGAATAATACAAATTCTTAAAGGTAATCCGACTCATTTGGGGATTTATGAGTTCCCGGCAGGCTATTTTTCTGACAACAATGTTAATGGTATGATTACTTGGATTAAAGAAGGTGCTAAATTTAATTAACAATTAATTATGATTTAATCAAAATTTCTTTTATTTTGCTTTTTTAAAATTTTTTAAACTGTGTTCATTGGAAA
>CAZEHW010000108.1:0-11256 GCA_964511865.1 uncultured Hyphomicrobiales bacterium
ATATTGCTTTTATCGGAAAAGATAACATTGTTTTCCATACTTTGATTTTTCCTGCTATGCTTCATGCAAAGAATCAAAGTCATCATGGGCTTGTCGAAGGGCGTCATCCTGAGCTTGTCGAAGGATACATACTCCCCGACAACGTTCCGGCAAACGAATTTTTGAATCTCGAAGGACGTAAAATCTCCAAATCAAGGAACTGGAGCATTGACCTTAAGGATTTCATAGCCGATTTTCCCGAAGAAAATTATATAGATACTTTACGTTATACATTGGCAATGAATTTCCCCGAAACAAAGGATGCAGACTTTACGTGGAAGGACTTTCAGGCAAGGAACAACAACGAACTTTCAGCAATATTTGGAAATTTCGTGAACAGAACTCTTCAGTTCCTGCATAAAAACTTCAGAGGACAAATACCACAACTACCCGATAAATTCAAAGAATTGAAAAATCAATGGGTTTCATTTGACATTGACAAAGACATAATATTGAACAAAGACCTTTTAGAAGGGAACGATTACACAATTTTATCTGCCTTATATGATGGCATTAAAAAAATAAATAAAAATTATGAAGTATTCCGTTTTAGAGATGCATTAACCGAAACAATGAATATTGCAAGGGCGGCAAACAAATACTTTAACGATGAAGAGCCATGGAAATCAGGAAAAACCGAACCCGAAAAATGTGCCAAGACTTTATATGTTTGCACACAATTGGTTCGCTCACTCGCAATTTTATTCTCACCGGTAGTTCCTTACTCATGTAAAAAAATCAACAATATTCTCGATATTGAACAAGATACAGGAATCGCCACAGGTGGTTTGACAGGGAAAAATTCTTGGAATGAATCTGCACTCCCATTGTTACCCGAAGGGCATCAAACAGTACTTCCCGAACTTCTTTTTGTCAGAGTCGAAGACAAAGTTGTCGAAGAGCAAACCGGGAAATTAGGCGATTCAGAAGAAACAGAGGAAACAGATTTGATTACCATTGATGATTTTGCAAAAATCAAATTGAGAACTGCAAAAATTATCGAAGCTGAAAAAGTAAAGAAATCCAAAAAGCTAATAAAGCTCATCGTTGATTTAGGTGATGAAAAACGTCAGATTTTAGCAGGTATTGCAGAGTACTACGAACCTGAATATTTAATAGGAAAAACTGTTGTCGTTGTAGCCAATCTCCAACCTGCAAAGCTCATGGGTTTGGAATCCCAAGGCATGATGTTAGCCGCATCAAAAGACGGCAAGCTCTGCTTCTTAACTCCTGAGAAAGAGGATGTTGGGGTAGGGGCTGAAGTGAGATAAAGAATTATTATTTTTAATAAATGAAATATTATCAGAAAGATAAATAATGGATATAATAGAATGGTTAAAATATTATAATGAAATTATTTCAATAATTCTAACTTTATCATTAGTATTAATCACAGGGTTTTATGTAATATTTACAAAAAGAATTCTTAATGCTACTGTTAATCAGTTAAAATTATCATTTAATCCTGTAATTGGAATCAATATTATAAATATGAATATTTCAGAAGTTTATGGTACAGGCAGAAGAAATTTAAATATTGAATTAGAATTAATAAATGTTGGTAATGCTCCTGCTATTGAAATTCTTCCAGATGGTGAATTGCTTTTAGAGTATTCAAATATTGATGGAGAAAAAATAATTCCAGCAAGATTTGAACCACGTAAAATACCATTTATACGAACAGATGATAAATTGAAAGAAGATCTCAAAACATCTCTTAGTTTTGGTAATATTTGTATTACCCATCTTTTTGATGATTTTAGGGAATCAGATAGATTAAATAAGCTAAGAATTGAAACATCACCTTCAAGTGAACCTTATTTTTCAACAAAGTTAAAAATCATTGTTTATTATAGAAATAATATTGGACAATATTTTGAAAGTATTTATGAAATATATTTAAATCTTGGGTCATCCGGTGTTGTAATAATTCCTAAAGACAATGAAACAGTCGAATTAATGGCAATAAATCATCCTAATTCATATTTCCAAGTTAAACCGATTCAACAAGTAGATATGATTAAAGAAATTGCAAAAAGAAATAAAAAAAGAGATATAGGTGGTTGGTAGAAAATCATTATCAACAAAAAAGCTCCATAGGGGCGAACAGTAAATATGCCAAATACATATACACAAATTTATTTACAAATTGTTTTTACAGTTAAAGGCAAACACAACCTTATACCAAGCGAGTACCGCGAGGAACTGCAAAAATATATAACCGGTATAATTCAAAACCGGGACAATAAATTATTGTCAATTTACATTATGCCTGATCACACTCATATTCTCATTGGACTAAATCCTTCAATATCAATTTCCGATTTAGTACGAGATATCAAAGCCGGTTCTTCCAAATACATTAATGATAATAATTGGTTCAAAGGTAAATTTCATTGGCAAACCGGTTTTGGTGCTTTTTCTTATTCGAAAAGCCAGATTGATAATGTGGTAAAATATATTTTGAATCAGGAACAACATCATAGGAAGAAAACATTTAGAGAAGAATATATCGAATTCCTGAAAAAATTTGAAATTGAATATAATGATAATTATTTATTTGAATGGATTGAATAGCTACACATAGGTCGCTCCTATGGAGCGTAATATAAATGCAATGAATGATTATTCTACAAATAGGACGCTCCTATGGAGCTAATAATGTGGTTATAATAAATTTCTACAAACAGGATGCTCCTACGGAGCTAATATTTTGGTTGATTTATATTTACAAACAGGACGCTCCTATGGAGCTATTAATAATAAGGGATTTAAAAATATGAAAAAAATAACTATACTTGGAGGGTATGGCAATGCAGGTTATTGGACTGCATACTATCTGTTAAAATATATTGGAGGTATTGAATTAATATTAGCAGGGAGAAATCATCAAAAAGCTGAAACTGCCTGTACAAAGCTGAAAAAAGAATTTCCTGAAAGT
The DNA here is from genome assembly GCA_964511865.1 of uncultured Hyphomicrobiales bacterium. GTDB lineage: Bacteria > Bacteroidota > Ignavibacteria > Kapaibacteriales > UBA2268 > ChocPot-Mid. The sequence goes on from CAZEHW010000108.1 coordinate 2,981, forward strand.
TCAATTACTCCGATACTTGTTGATGCTTCCGACAAAGTTAGTTTGAATCAAGCGTTTTCGCAAACGGACTTAGTAATAGTTGCTTCATCAACTATGCAATATCAACAGCAAATTATTGATTGTGCAATTGAAAACAAAATTGATTACTTTGATATTAACTTATCCTCTAAAGAAAAGCTTTCATATCTTTTTTCAAAAGAACAAATTATCAAAGAAAAAAATCTATGTTTCATTACCGATGGTGGTTTTCACCCGGGAATCCCCGGGGCACTTGTAAAATATATTTCAAACAGATTTGATAAACTTGAAACTGTGAAAATATATTCCATTATAAAAATTAATTGGAAGCTTCTGGATATAATCAAAGATACAGCCAAAGAAATGATATTGGAATTTAAAGATTACAATGCCGATATTTATAAGGATGGCAAATGGCAAAAGCCAAAATCTATGTACAATAAACATAAATTTGACGAGCCATGGGGCAGTATGTACACAACGCCCATGTTTTTGGAAGAACTAAGAATATTGCCTCAAGACATTTCTACGCTTAAGGAAGTAGGATTCTATGTTTCCGGTTTTAATTGGTTTACAGATTGGATTGTTTTTCCATTAATCTTTATGATACTGCCAATTTTTGGTAAACGTTCTGCTTCATTTTTGGGACCATTATTGAAATGGAGTTTGTTCAAATTTTCCAAACCTCCCTTTGGTTTGGTTTTGAAAATTGTTGCAAACGGAATTAAAAACAACAAATCCGAAGAAAATATTATTTCTTTATATCATAATGACGGCTATATATTCACTGCTATACCGGCAGTTGCTTGTCTAAATCAATATTTCGTCAATGAAAATAAACCCGGTGTATGGCTTCAAGCAAATTTTGTAGAGCCGGAAAAATTCTTTAAGGATATGGAAAACATGGGAGTGAAGCTGACGACAAGATAAAATAAAGTTATTGTTTTGTAAATTATGATTTAGTAACTTTATTTATCCATTAAACCCTGAGAAGAAATGATGTATTAATCATCCCCTTTTGGATTGACTGTATTTCCTTCTATCATTATTACAACTGTTTTTTCGTAAGCCCTCGTACGATGCTCAACCCAGTGTGGTACGGTAAAAACCAGGTTAGAATGACTAACAAAAAATCCACAACATTAGTTTCTAACAATCACCTAATAAATAAATCTATGGACATACCCAATCTGAAATGCAAATGAAGGAAACCAATTGTCAGCCCTTCCATTTTTAGTTTGGGTAAACCAAAAGTTCATGCCGGGACCTATTTCCAGCCAAAACCCTTTGTAATTTAGGTTATATGTTATACAATATACTTGAGCATCGGAAATATATTCATCTCTAAAATAAGGGGCTTCAGGTTTGGTAACCGGACTGCTGCTGTATGTTCTATAAAATAAAAACGAGATTGAATGGTAGCGGTAAAAATTGTCTGAAAATTTGATTTTGATATTAGCTTGAATTCCATAATTGTCATTTCCCAAATACATACCACTTAAACCAATGCCTAAAAATTTGTACCAACCAACTGCATTTATATTTAAAACTGCCGGGGTTCCCAAAGAACCGCCAATTTCATAATACTTCATTTGATTCAAATTAATATCTGCCTTATCATAATGTTTAATCAATTGCACATCTTCCATTTTTATTACATGGATTTGTTCTTGAAAATCACGGATGGTTATAGATACATTAGGCACTTGTTCGATTATATTTCCTACGATTTTTGTGCTATCTTTCAAATGTACAACATCAATAAATTCCTTTGCTCGGGAAGATGAACAAATCAATATAAATAATAATAAGTAAAATACCGTTTTCATATAATTATACCTATTGATAAGATGAAAAAAACCTATAAGTTAATTGATAAATCTATATACATATCCAATTTGAAAAACCAATTGGGGTAATGTTCCATCTAAATTTAAATCCTCATCTTTGGGTTCAATCCTAATATTACTAATCGTTAAACCAACTTCGAGCCAAAAACCTTCATAATTTAAATTGTAAGATGCGCCAATGTATTTCCAATCCGACAAATTGTCTTCTTCATATTCCATGAAAGGATCAGATTTTTTATATGAAATATACCAATTTCCTGCGATAAGTGATAGACTATGACTTCTATCTTTATTATCGGATAATTTATATTTGAAATTTCCCTGAAATCCATACATACTACCAAAGTACATACCACTGAATCCTAAACCGTAAGGCGAAAACCAATGAACGAAATTCAAATTAAGTCCGGCAGGTGTACCAAATGACACTCCAAATTCCGAATAATCTTTATAATAAATTGTTTTGTCTTCGTATTCGACTTTCACCATTTTCTGAATATTACTCATTTCAATTTTAACTATCTTATCATTTAAATCTTTTATGGTTATTGATTCGTTTGGCACTTGTTCAATGATATATCCTTTGATTACCGTACTGTCTTTTAAATATATAACATCAATTAGATCAATGGCTTTTACAGAACAAGTTAAAACTAAAAAAACTGTGATACTTAGAATTATTTTCATTTTTTCATCCCATAAAAATTTAAAAAGAATTAATCCCCTTTTGGATTGACTGTATTCCCCTCGACCATTATTACGATTGTTTTTTCGTAAGCTCTGGTGCGATGCTCAATCCCTATTGGAACAGTAAAGCCCTGTCCGGGTAATAGTTCATATGTTTTATCTTCAACATCGAGTATCAGTTTTCCGTTTAATACCTGAAAATATTCATCTTCCTTGTCATGATGATGCCAGTGAAATTCGCCTTCGAATATACCTAATCTAATAAGTGAATTATTTAATTCCGTCAATGTGATATTTATCCACTTTTCCTGATTGCCGGCAACTATTTTATTGATGTCAATAACTTCGTTGTGTCCAATTTTTTCTGTTTTCATAATATATAGTTATTAAATTAATATTCCTCTTCATTTTTGATTTCAGGTTTCTGCTCGACATTGATAATACCATAATTTTGGATTGCTCCTTTTCTGTCACCTTTCTCCTCCATTTTTATATAATGACATTGCATAGAATCCATTGAGCTAATTTCAAGAATACAATCAAGATTGATATAAACCGAGTCGGCAAATGCCGGACAATTGACGATTACTTTTCCCTCGATAAATACATTGTCATTGTCGCCGGGAATTTCACCGCTTATCCATGTGCTGTTTTTACACCACTCTCCACCTTCATTGGTTGAGTGAATATCTTTTGCGTAAACATAGCTAATAAATACTAACATAAATGTTAGCGATAATACGGCTACGTAAATACTTTTGTTTTGTTGATAATTTTTCATATTAATACTCCTTCATTAGTTTAAAAGTTTAAAAGTTATAAATTTAAGTTTGTGCTATTTTCATCAGCCATGGAATCAAATAGAAGAACAATCCCATACCAATCAGAAAAAGATGAACACCCCAAATTGAATTTTCCTGCTTAATCATTGCTTCTTCGGGATTCAATTCGTTATAAATTACTGAAACCTTCTGTCCGACAGTGAAAGCTTTATCATCGTATTGGGCACCCCAAAGTTCGAGGAACTCAATCTTTTTTCCATCAGAAGTTGTAAACACCACAACAGGATTGACTGTATGATAATCCTTCCTCAAGGGATTCCGGTTGTCCTTTTTTGTTTCATGCAAGCGGATTATAGTACCGTCAGCTTGTTTCGGATTCATAATGTTGCTACCTGAATAATCAAAATAGAGATAGATTCCTAAAGCAATGAATCCTGTCCCGATAATGATGCATATTATCGTTGCCGCTACCAGATTTGTTTTTTTCTTAGTCATAGTTACCTCGAATTTATCTTATCAAACAGTTCTTTTTTCTGAATTTCCAATTTTAGTGAATTGAATTGAAAATATGAAAATATCAAAATTACAAATAATGTTATAGCCGGGATTACCAAGAAACTATCCAGGATACTGGCATATATATAAGAATTTCTTGCATAATTGCTTAATCTGCCTACTGCTAAAATTGCCGAAAGAAAAATCCAGTTTTCTAAAATCCAAATTATTCGGAGTCTTCTAAATTTTATCTTTTCATCAAGAGATGAAAAATTCTTTGTAAAATATTTTTCTGCAAAATAAATCAGCAGAGCCGCAATAGAAAAACAAAGGAATGGATTAAATAGCATCACTAAATATTGATAGAATGAATGCTCCTGACCTTTGATGAAACTATAAATAATATCAGCAGGTCCGCAAAACAATATTCCGAAGAGAATTGCCCTTTTCCGAAGAATCCAATAGTAGAAATATCTGAAATCCAGTTCTTCGGTGAGCATTGCTTCAGTTTTCTCGTAATTTATGAACATCTTAACCCCAGAATGAATATTTATTTATACAAAAATTGCAAATTATAACTTATTAAACAAATCCTTTCTTTCGATTTCAGCTTTGACTTTTTTGAAGTTACTTTTATAAACAATAAAACCGAATATTACAGAGAACAAAATCATAATTAAGTTAGAAAAAATTATGATGTTTAAGTTTGTTCCTTCTGTGTACATTCTCTCAAATGTATTGTATGCTTGAATGGCAATAACAAATCCAAAAATGTAAAATGATTCATTGAGAAACAATATTATTTTAAGCTTCGAATACTTTTTCTCTTGAGTTTGATTTTTAAAATCCAGTAATATTTTCTTTTCTACAAAAAACATTATGACGGATACAGCGATACCAACGGTGAAAACTACCAAAAACATATAAGCATAGTAGATTAAAGGTAACAGAGGATCTCCTAAAAAATAATTCATCAGAATGAATACCAAAATCATAATAACAGGTGATATAATGAAACCCCTGCCAACAAGGAAATCGGCAATGATATACTTCTTACGATTTTTTTCAGTAAGCATTGTTTCAATATTTTGATAATTAAAAAACATGATTCCTCCTAATTAAAAAGCTGTTACAATTCCTAAACTGAATTGGGTAAATGGATTGTCAGCATCCGAAAAATTATATGTTCCTTCCAAAGCCAACCTCAGATTTCTTTTTAGCAAATATCCAAAATGCAAAGTAGCAGTTTTGTAATTTAACGCTTTGTCGTCAGATTCAATCCAATTGAAAACAGAAGCGGCATACCATTTACTTTGATCACCCTGTGGAGTAAAAATGAGTTCAGCCATTGCTCCGTTTGTATTCAAATCAACAGTAACAGGAGTTGTTCCAAGCGAATCAGTAATGGAATAATCGTATTTGTCATTTCTTAGAACATACTGAAGATTTAATTCAATCATATCCCCGAATGACAAAGTCATATCAGGACCATAGGATTGAACATTGTTCACAGTTATATACGGATAGGAATAGTAAAAGTCTTCCTTGCCAGTCAGAAAAAATCCACCTATTCTCAGGAAATCTCCAATGTCTTGCGATACCCTGCCGACAATAGTTTTGTATCCGTCAATATCGAAAAGCTTGTTTGCATCGGCTTCGGGTAAACCGCACCCGTTCACGACTTCGAGAATTACATCCGTTCCCCAATCCATCCCGTATGTCAGCATTATTCCTCTGTCATAAGCCAGATTCATTCTTGAAAAATCGGGTTTCATTTTGTATGGCTGATAATCTTCAAGCGTTAATCTCAGTTCCCTTTTGAAAAGCGGGTCGGAAACCTGAAACTGACCAAAATATAAATCCAGGTCAATATTGAATAAATCGTTGAACATAATATAGCAATCTTCCACACCTACCAACTCTCCTCTTTCACTTAAATAAAAATAGAAGTAATATGCAAAGTCCTTTGCAATTTCACCGCCACTCAGAAGTTTTAAAATGTACGGTACACCAAAGTCACTGTTCTCCTGATTAGCATTATTATATGTTGCATGAGCATCAAATCGTGCGGCAATTGGGAAGTCTCGTATTAATGATAAATCGGCATCACCTGTTTCGACAGTATATCGTGGTGCATCTTTATCAGAAAGTCGAAATCCGTTCCCGGCAAAATCAGCTCCGTAAGATTTCAATCTTGGAGCAGGTGAATGGCAAGTCTGGCAAGACATGTTGTACTTTCTTGCGAATGCAGGAATTGCCTGCAAGGTTTCGCTCATCAGCATTGTTAAAAACCCATAGGCAACAATCAGAAACAAAATTTTTTTCATAATAATCCCCTTAAAATTTATTTATTAACTTAATAATTATTTCAAACTTTACAAACTTTACAAACTTTTTAACTCAAACATCTATTCCAATATATTAACCTCTGTGCTATGCTCATTTACTTTGATGATTTCTTCCTCATCGTCAGGCACATTAAGAAAATCGGCAACCGGTTTAACTAATTTCTGATAATTCAAAACTGCTGTTACTTTCATTTTTCCGGGAGCAACATCATTTGGTAATGTAAAGGTGCATGTTTCTATTTTAGTTTCCTTTGGTCCAATTCTGTAATCAACTCCAAGTTTGGAAGTATTCCATTGCTGTATAGTCATCCTGTCCTGTGGGTCAAAGTACGGCATACGGAAAATTCTGTCACCTATTGGTATTCCGTCACGCTGGACTCCTTTGAAATCAGGAATGTTTTTAGCAATACCCATATCCTGATAAGCAAGAACATCAGAAGCAATAGTGTATTCCTCTCCATCGAATCCTTTCTTGTCAACTTTTAAATGATACTTTTTCCCTTTTGCATCAACAGCTTCCACATGCATCCAAACAATTCTGTCTTCAACTGAACCTGTCGGAAACTTGTGACCTGTTTTTTGATTGAATAATGCAATTGTGAACTTGACAGGTTCGCCGGGTTCTGCTTCAATTATATCAGGATGAATTCTTAGTTCGATTGTTCCTTTAACTTTTCCCGGGTCATGTGCTCCGTGGAATAAATGTTGTCTGGAATCCTCATAAATTTTTCCCATCGAAGCTGTATAACTTTTTCCTTTTGGCATATGACAATCCTGACATTGAACGCCTTCTTTATAATATGGTCCTTCCTTCCACTCAAGATGTGTTGATTTAACCCAAATCCCAAATGGACTTTTTTCATTGTGACAAATACCGCAAAAATCTCCGCTACGATGCAAATCGCTTACAACAATGTTGTGATTAGGAGATTGATTTCCACCGCCTCGTGAACTGAATTTATCTTTTCCGGGTTTCATTATATAATTGAAATTGAATGGAGTATCACCTTCAAATCCGGTTATACTGTGACAAATATCACATGCAACAGCTTCGTTTGCTCTATCTCCTTTTTCAGGTCTTGGGGGAGGTGTGTTTCCTGCAAGATAAGCCATAGGAGCATGACATCCATTGCATCCATCCTTGACTTCAGCAACCTTAGGGTCTTTTTCCGCATGAGGAACAGCAAGTTCGAAATATTCAATTTCGTCCCAATGATGAATGTACGCCTGAGACATCATTGATTGTTTCCATTGACGATAAAAATCAACATGACAAGAAGAACCGCAGTACTCGGGTGTTTGGAAATCTTCGTATTTATATTTTCCGAAACGAGGGTCGCTGTTCTCGGGAAAACCTGTTAACCCTACAGTAACAAGAATCGTTATAGCAGACAATATTAATATATTTTTTTTCATTATACCTCCAAATTTCATAATCAAAAATTTTAAATTAACTAAATCGGGATAATAATGCAATAAGAAATTAAATTTTTGTATTTCATCCATCTTTTTTTTAAATATTTTCATTGAACCCAATAAAATTATTAAATTGCAAAGTTCTTTTAATATCTATTAAAATGAAAGGAGAAAACAATGGCAAAACATTATACATTATCGGTACAGGGAATAGACGAAAACCTGACAACTGCAAGCGGAAGTTATGATTCTGTTGACTTTGAAAATTTATCAGATGATAAAACAATGGAATTATTGGAAAAGCTAAAAGGAATAAGGGATAATCTCGATTATTCTTCAGGTGATTTATGTCCTCCGGGATTTGTTATCAGATATGGAAAAGAAGATGTCGAAGCTTTCTTCATAGAAAACAATTCTATTAAATATTCCGAAACAGGCAAAGAAATAACAAATGATGAAGTATTGAAAATCGCAAGGAAGGAAATTACATTTGACAAACGGGAAATCCGGGCTGAATACTTTGCTTCACAGGGGATATTCCCCATAAGAAAGCGGCATGTTTTGCCCACAGATATCGATAATATCAAAGAGGAATTGATTGACACCTCCGAAAAATCACCACAATTTGAACAGACAGTCTGGCGAAGCAGAGGATGGCTGGAGGCATCACATACAGCACC
>CAZEHW010000109.1:0-11255 GCA_964511865.1 uncultured Hyphomicrobiales bacterium
TTAAAGAAACGGCAAGTGTTAATACTAAAGAGATTGCAAAAGGTATTTGTCTTGATTTTGATGCCAAAGGTAATTTAACAGGTATTGAAATTGATAACGCAAAAAAAGTTGCGAATTTATCAAAGATTGAGACGAAATCTCTCCCGGTGAAAGATTTGGTTTTTGCTTAATAATTATTTGAATTATTTCAATTTATCAAACTTATTAACCGTATTAATCTAAATCTTATCCAGCTTTGCAAACTGAAGCATCAAAACTTTCTTGCCGACTGAATTGAACTGCACAACTGCCTTTGCATTGGTTCCTGTCCCTGCCAAAGCAAGTACTTTTCCTTTGCCGAACTTTGAGTGCAAGACTATATCACCGGATTTAAAATCAAACTCTTGTAAATTTGGCGAAGCATCTTTTTTCTTCTCGGTTCCAAAATATGATGGTTTCTTCTGTTTTTCTTTGTTCAGGAAACTGTTTAATACATCCCGTTTTTCTTCAATTTTCTTCTTGAATGCAACGGAGCTGTTTAAATATTTCCTATCAATTTCATTTATAAAATGCGATGGAGAATTGTCCTGATATGTGCCAAACCTCATTCGTCGCTGTGCGTAAGTTAAAAATAATTTTTGCTCTGCCCGTGTTATGCCAACATAAAACAGTCTTCTCTCTTCTTCTTCCTCTTCCTTGTTCATTTCCGTTCTTCCAAGCGGGAAAAGTCCTTCTTCGAGACCTGATATAAAAACCACAGGAAACTCAAGTCCTTTTGCAGAATGCAATGTCATCAGCTTTACCTGATTTTGCGACATATCTTTTTCGTCAATATCTGTCATCAAAGTCATCTGCTGAAGGTAATCATCAAGAGTTGCTTCCGGTTCACGTCTCAAAAACATTGAAATATCTGACAACACTTGCTGAATATTATTCCATCTGTCCTGTGCTTCTGTTGTTCCCATTTCCTTGTACATTTGGAGTAATCCTGTTTCCTCGATGTAATCTATTGCAAGTTGTGCAGGATTGACTGAATCCTTCTGATTAATATATTTTTGAATCATCATTACGAATTTCATTGCTGAGTTAATCGCTCTGCCTTGAAGATTGATATTTTTTTCAGATTGATAGAAGGCATCGAATAAAGGAATATTATGAGTTCGTGCATATTCGGATATATGTCTTAAAGATGTACTGCCCAAGCCGCGTGGCGGTTCATTAACAACTCTCAGTAAGGATTCTTCGTCAAGTTGATTGTATAGAAGTTTTAAATATGCGAGAGTATCTTTCACTTCTTTACGCTTGTAAAATGATATGCCTCCGATTATGATATAAGGTAAATTGTGTTTACGAAAAGCATTTTCTAAAGCCAATGATTGGGCATTTGTCCTGTAAAGTATTGCAAAATCTTTGTTAGTAAATTCGCTTTTTTCTCCGGTTAAAGATTTTATTTTTTCAACTATATCTTCTGCTTCAAAACGTTCATCCATGCTTGAGACAACCTGAATCAGTTCACCTTCGGGATTGTCTGTCCAAAGTTTCTTTTTCATTTGGCGCAAATTGTTTTTGATAACCGAATCCGCCGCCGCAAGTATGATTTTTGTTGAACGGTAGTTTTGCTCAAGACGAATAACATTTGCATCGGAATAATCATTTTGAAAATCTAGAATATTCCGTATATCCGCACCTCTCCATCCGTATATGCTTTGGGCATCATCACCGACTACACATATATTTTTATTCATTCTTGCAAGAAGATTGATTATCACATATTGTGCCCTGTTTGTATCCTGATACTCATCAATCAACAAATATTTGAATTTGTTCTGATACTTTTCGAGTATATCGGGATTTTTTTGTAGCAAGCGAATCATATTCAAAAGCAGGTCGTCGAAATCCATTGCATTTGCTTGTTTCAATCTGTTCTCGTAACGCTCGAATACATAACCCGTCTGCTTGTCAACAGGATTGTCCGCACTGTTTTGATATTCGTCCCAGCCAACCATTCTGTTTTTTGCCGAGGAAATCCTGTGCCAAATTCCCTGCGGAGGAAATTTCTGTTGGTCTATATTTTCTTCATTCAAAATTTTCTTTACCAAACTCAATGAATCATCTGTATCGTAAATCGAGAAAGAGCTTGTATAACTCAGGTATTCGGCTTCATATCTCAGTATTCTTGCAAAGACGGAATGGAAAGTACCTGCCCAGATTTTTCTTGCGGAATCTTCCGAAACAATTTTGGCAATTCTGCCCTGCATTTCCTTTGCCGCTTTGTTTGTGAAAGTCAAAGCTAAAATGTTATATGGTGGAATACCTTTTTCAATAAGATGAGCAACACGGTGAGTAAGTACGCGTGTCTTACCGCTACCTGCACCGGCAATAACGAGCAAAGGACCTTCTATATGCTGAACTGCTTTAATCTGTTCGGGATTCAATCCTGTGAAAATTCCCGAACTTTGTTTATCTATATTTTTTACAAGTTTTAATGTCAATTTTAAATAATCCAAATAATAAAAGAATACAATTTAAACAAGTAACTCCAATTAAAATTGCAATTGAATAATTTGTGAATAAATTATCTCATTTGGGAGAAGGAAAAAGGGAAGTAAATGAAGTCGTCCTGAGCCCGTCGAAGGTTGTCATTCTGATCGCAACGAAGAATCCGGCTTCTATTTTCTATTTTCTATCTTTCTACTTTTCTATTTTTCTAAATCCGCCTGTCGAATGACTCTTTTTGTTTTAAAATCAAACTCCTTTAAAAATATTTTCCATTACGTTTGTTTCCCACATCGTAATTTTGTCCAGCTTGTTCTTTGGAAATTAATTTCGGTTTGGGATTCACGAAACATGGCTCAAGAAAATTCTGTCTTCTGACTTCTGACTTCGTTTTACCTTTCACATTTTCACATTTTCACAAAAAAACTTTTAAATTACCCGATATTTTTATAAATTAGAATAATTGTTTCAACAAATGAGGAGAATTATTATGACAAAGTTAACTTATCTAAGTCACTCATCTTTTTTATTGGATGATGGTGCTCATCAAATTATTATTGACCCGTTTCTGACCGGAAATGACAATGCGCCTTTGAAGCCCGAAGATATAAAGGCAAAATTCATAGTTCTTACGCATGGTCACGGAGACCATCTCGGCGATGCATTCGCAATTGCAAAACAAAATGATGCACTCATTATTGCCGTAAATGAACTTGCAAATTATGCCGCTTCACAAGGTTTAAATGCTCATAATATGCACATTGGAGGTGCTTGGAATTTTCCATTCGGGCGTCTGAAATTCACAATTGCACATCACGGTTCGGCTAATGCAGATGGTCAGTATATGGGAGAACCGGCAGGTGTTGTTATTTCCATGGGTGGTAAGAAAATTTATCATTGCGGCGATACGGGTTTATTCCTCGATATGAAATTAATCGGTGAACTGAATAAAATTGATGTTATGTGTGCACCTATTGGTGATAACTTCACAATGGGGATTGATGATGCCGTTAAAGCAGTAGAATTTGTTAATCCCGGTTTAGCAATTCCAATACATTATAACACTTTTCCTGTTATTCAGGCAGACCCGCATGAATTCAAATCCAAAGTGGAATCAATCGGCAAAAAGGCAATGGTTATGGATTACGGGCAGACGATGGAGGTTTAAAGGGAAAAGGGAGAAGGGAAAAGGGAGAAAGGAGAAGGGAAAAGGGAGAAAGGATTTTGTCATTCCTGAGAAGGCAGGAATCTATTTCTATTTTCTGTTTTCTATGACCGGGTGTGTAAATAAATACATATAAATTTATAGGTTTTCAAATGAAAAACATATTCTCAAAATTGCTTTTAGTAGCCATACTACTAACTTTTGGCTTCATATCAATTCTTCTTGCTGAGGATGAAAATTTAATTCGTACACTTGGTATGGGTACTCTTCAATGTATCGCTTATAGTCCAGACGGAACTAAAATTGCAAGTGCTGGTGGTAGCGGATATATCTATATTTGGGACGTAAATACTGGAGAAGTTATTGACACATTAAAAGGACATACTTGGTGGGTTACTTCAGTCACCTTCAGTCCCGATGGCTCAAAAATAGCAAGCGGGAGTTGGGATAGAACAATAAAATTGTGGAATGTAAACACTGGCTCGGTTGTACGTACTTTCGAAGGGCATACTTTAGGAATTTATTCTGTGGCATTTAGTCCTGACGGCTATAAGTTAGCAAGCGGTAGCAGGGACGGTACAATTAAATTGTGGGATGCAAATTCCGGCTCGCTAAATCTCAATATCGAAGGGGATTCTGAAAGTGTTTATTCAGTGGCATTTAGTAGCGACGGTTACAAGTTGGCAAGCGGGGGCGGAGAAAGGACAATAAAATTGTGGGATGTTTATACAGGCTCGCTTTTACATACTTTCATTGGGCATACTGATAGGGTTTATACAGTGGCATTTAGTCCCGATGGTTCAAGATTGGCAAGTGGGAGTGTGGATAAGACAATAAAATTGTGGGAGGTAAATACAGGCTCTATTATACGTACTTTCATTGGGCATACTTATTATGTTACTTCGGTGGCATTCAGTCCCGACGGCTCCAAATTGGCAAGCGGGAGTGAGGATAATACAATAAAATTGTGGGACACAAATACTGGCTCACTTATTCTTACATTCAAAGGGCATACTGATTATTTTAATTCAGTTGCATTCAGTTCCGACGGCTCAAAGTTAGCAAGCGGGAGTGAGGATAATACGATAAAATTGTGGGACGCAAATACCGGTTCACTTATACATACTTTCATTGGGCATACTTCTTCCGTTTTTTCAGTGGCATTTAGTCCTGATGGAACCAAATTAGTAAGCGGGAGTAGGGATAGTACAATAAAATTGTGGGACGCAAATACTGGTTCGCATATTCGCACTTTGGAAGGGCATACTGACGTGGTTACTTCAGTTGCCTACAGTCCCATCAGCTTCATGTTGGCAAGTGGAAGCGATGATGGAACAATAAAATTGTGGGATGCTAATTCAGGCATACTTATTCGTACTATTGTTGGACAAACTTTACAGGTTTCTACTATATCCTTTGATACAAACGGTCATAATCTGGCTAGCGGAGGACAGAATGGAAAAATAAAAATGTGGGACGTAAAAACCGGCACTCTTATTAGAACTTTCGAAGGGCATACAAAAAGGGTTACTGAAGTCGCCTTCAGTCCCGATGGTTCTAGATTGGCAAGTGGAAGTTCAGATGGAGCAATAAAATTGTGGGAAACAAATACCGGCTTACATATACGCACTTTCATTGGACATACTGATAGGGTTTTTGCAGTGGCATTTAGTCCCGATGGCTCAAAGTTAGCAAGCGGGAGTTGGGACAATACAATAAAATTGTGGGATGTAAATACCGGTACGCTTATACGTACTTTCGAAGGCCATACTGATTGGGTCTATTCAGTGTCATTTAGTCCCGATGGCAATAAGTTGGCAAGTGGAAGTTCAGATGAAACTATAAAATTGTGGGACGCAAATACCGGCTCGCTTATACGTACTTTCGAGAGACATGCTGATTTTGTTTATTCAGTGACATTTAATTCCGATGGCACACTGTTGGCTAGCGGAAGTGGAGATGGTACAATAAAAATCTGGCGGGTGCCTCCTCCGATATTTGTTGAAGATGAAAAAAATAAAAATGCTGAGATAATCATTGTTCCAAATCCCGCTATGGAATATATTGATATTATTAGCGGACAGCAGACGTCCTTCGACAAGCTCAGGATGACAGACAGCAGGCAGGAAATAAAGATTTATAATATTTTCGGTGTTCAAATGCCCGTAGGGGTTCAAAATTTTGAACCCCTACGAATTGATGTTTCCAATTTAGCAAATGGAATTTATTTTATTCGTATTGGAACAGAATCAGAGAAGTTTGTAGTAATAAGATAACTCTTGAATAAACTAATTTCTCTTACTTAGTATCTCAATAACTTCCTGACATTTTGCTTTTGCTCTATCAGCAATTGTATCAGCTTCAGTTAGTTTAACCTTTTTGAATTCCTCATCTTTGATTCCCGGCATGTTTATCAGGACATTCTTATGTGCTCCCCATATGCCGGTTTCCAAAGCTTTTGCCCCGACTTCAATGTCAGATTTGGAAGCACTATTACCATATCTTGCACATTCGAGCATTGCATCCCATACAGAATCTCCAAGGCGCATGGTTGTTAGAGGAACTTCGATTGCTTTCTTCAAACCTTCCTGCATTTTTTCATCACGAATCGCTTTTTGTTCATCGGTATCCTTTGGTAAACGCAATGCTTCAAGATAATCATTAAATGCATTTGTATCTGCATCTATCATCGGAATCAATTTATTTGTTGTGTGATACAATGTTGGAATAATATCCCTCATTTTTTCATCAACATCTTCAAACTTACGAACACCTTGTGTTAACCGTGAAACCATACATCCTAAGCCAACTCCTACAGCGGCAATAAGTGCAGAAGCAGAACCGCCTCCGGGTGCTGATGTTCTGTCGGCAACAGCTTCAATAAATCCTCTGGTGGATAAACTTGCCAAAGGTTCATTTGGTTGTTCCTGTACTATATATTCAATGATTTTTTTCTGTGGTTCAAAATGCTGAACGGAATTTAATCCAAGACGGTCAACCACAAGTTGAACCTTTTGCCTTTCGTCAATAAGAAAAAGATTTTCCTGCTCAATATAATAATCTGCGGCAGTCAGCAATGCCTGAAGCGGAATCAATCCTACTATTTCAGAACCGCCTACACCTACTTTGATGTCTTTTGCAATTCTTTTACATTCTTCATAAAAAAGATGCGGAGGAGTAACAATGTAATTAGTAAGATTCGCACTAATTTGAGCTGTATTATATTCAGCGACCCACCATCCCATTGCCTTTACTTCATTGAATAAACCGGGTGCTCCCTGATTTCTGCCTGCCTCACGTAAATCAAGAGCTATCCTGTGAGCCTGATTGTGTGTCCCATATATATTAACGTTATAAGCAATCAGGAAAAATCTGGCACCGGTAACACTGGCACCCCACTCCGGAACAAATTCCTGTGGACCAAAATCAGGCTTCCACTCAGGTTTATAAATTTTTTCTTTAAATCCTTCGTACTCACCTTCGCGGATTTGCGGAAGCTTTTTACGATAATCAACATTAGAAGCTTCTTCATAAAGATATATTGGAATACCTAATTCATCCCCTGCTCTTTTCCCAAACTTTTTGGCACATTCGACACATTCCTCCATAGTAACATTTGCAACAGGAACAAATGGACAAACATCCAAAGCACCCATACGGGGATGTTCTCCTTGGTGCTTTCGCATATCTATAAGTTCTTTAGCTTTCCTCGCCGCATTGAAAGCACCATTTACAACAGAATCCGGGTCACCTACAAAAGTGTAAACTGTCCTGTTTGTTGAAGCTCCAGGGTCAACATCGAGTAACGAACAACCCTCAGTATCGCTGATTGCTTTTGCAATTTCATCAATTATTTTTTTATCTCTGCCTTCTGAAAAGTTAGGCACACATTCAACAATTTTTCTCATTTTTATTCTATCCGATTTTCATTATATATATTTTCAATTATTTAGTCTTCTTTGGTCTTTCCGGTCTTGGAGGTCTCTCTTTCTTAGCAGGTCTTTCAGGGCGAACCGGTCTTTCCGGTTTGACCTGTTCATCAGTTGTTTCATCAGTTTGCTCAACTTCAGGGATTTCTTGTTCTACTCTGTCCGAACTATATTTATAGATTGTAATTTTATCAACTCCGCTAATCCATCGGTCTGTCCTAAGGTCTTTTGGAAAAATAATAGTAGCATCATTGAGTATTCTTGTCTTTTCTGCAACTGTTATATTCTTAATTTGAAGATGTAATCTTTTCTTTGTACCATACTGAGCAAATTGGGCTTCGAGTGCTGACAAATCAACATTTCCATCTTCACCATCACCTAAATGCAAAGTATCTTCAACTGATTTTAATTCCTTTCCATACATTAGAACTGCCGGAATACTGGTCATTAAATTATCAAATTCACCATAACTTGCCATAACAGATTGTCCAAGCTGATTTTCAAAAACAAAAACTAATTTAGATTTGTCTTTTGTTTTAATTGTATCAATAACCGGTTTAATGATTTCCATAGCATCATAAGAATAGTGAAAATCAGTTTTTTGCCTTGATTGAAATATCAACTGTGTGGATTGATATTGCAAAGTTTTAGATAATTCGTCCGTATTAATTGCTATAACAGCAATTTTTGAGAATTTCTGTGCATCGGCAAAATTATTTAAGGCAATAAATACAATAATTAAAGCGATAATCCTTTTCATAATTTACTCAGTAATTTGTTTTACATGATTATTTATTAAATATTTTACAAAGATATAGTTTTCGTAAATAATAGACAATTAAAGTAGTAAAAAAAAAGCTGAGAATTAAAAATAAATAATAAGTTTGATATATAGCAGAAATTTGCTAATTTTCATATTTTATAATTGGTTAGTTTAAAGTTTTCTTTGGAGATTGATAATGCAAAGAATAATGCTCAAGTCCAAAATACACAGAGCAAGAATAACGGAAGCAAATCTTTATTATGAAGGTAGCTTTACGATAGATGAAGATATTTTAGATAGTGCTGACATGATTCCTTATGAGAAAGTGTCAGTTGTCAACGTTAACAATGGTGAAAGATTTGAAACTTATGTTATACCCGGAAAAAGGGGCAGTAAAACTTTTTGTTTAAATGGTGCTGCAGCCAGGAAGGGTAGTGTTGGAGATGAAGTTATTATCATAAGCTATATTCATCTTGAACCCGAAGAATTGATGACCTATAAGCCAATAATGATTTTAGTTGATAAAAACAATAATATCATCGAGACAACTCACGAAACGGCTCCACACAAGTTGATAAGCAAAAATTAATTTATGAGTATTTCACATTCAGATGATTTAAGCATTGTTGTTCTGGCTGCCGGGCAAGGTAAGCGGATGCTTGACCCTTCAAAATCAAAGGTAATGGTATTGCTTAATGGTAAGCCATTAATAGAATACGTTATTGCAACTGCTATCCAAATAAGTAATAATATTTGTATAATAGTAGGATACCAAAAGCAAAG
The DNA here is from genome assembly GCA_964511865.1 of uncultured Hyphomicrobiales bacterium. Classification (GTDB taxonomy): domain Bacteria; phylum Bacteroidota; class Ignavibacteria; order Kapaibacteriales; family UBA2268; genus ChocPot-Mid. Next base: position 9,116 of record CAZEHW010000109.1, read on the forward strand.
TGTAATTGAATTTATTGATTCTTTAAATGAGGAGATAAAATCATTAATATCAATTGTTGAACAAAAAGAACAGTTAGGTACAGGTCATGCTGTCGCACAAACAGAACCCAATTTAAAAGATTTTAATGGTAATATATTAATTCTTTGCGGTGATGTGCCTAATCTAAGCACTAAAACACTTCAAGATTTTATTGACAAACATAAGAATTCCGGTGCGGATGTTTCTGTTTTGAGTACTATTGCTGAAAATCCTTATGGATATGGAAGAATTATCAGAAATAGTGATAATCAATTTGTAAAAATCACTGAAGAAAAGGATGCTGATTCTGATGAAAAGAAAGTCAGCGAAATAAACAGCGGTGTTTATCTTATTAAATCAGATTTGTTGTTTTCGTCTTTAAAAAAGGTCTCAAATTCTAATGTTCAGGGTGAATATTACCTGACAGATATAATAGAAATTTTACGAAAAGAAGGAGCAAGTGTTCATGCATTTGCCCTGGCTGATTTCGGTGAACTATTGGGAGTGAATTCACCGGAAGATTTGAAAAAAGCTGAAGAATATTTAAAAAATAAACTCTCAGAAAATTTGGAACATTCAAAGAACTAAAGTTAAAAATTGTAAAAAAGGTGAAGTTTTGTTAAAGTCAATAAACCATATTGGTATTGCTGTTAAAGATTTGGAACATAGTATAGAAGTCTTTAAAAAGATATTCAGTTTCGACAGCGTTCATAGAGAAATTGTAGAAAAGCAAAAAGTTAGTGTTGCATCTTTTAAGGTTGGAGATGTATTAATTGAGCTTACATCGCCAACTGATGAGAGCTCTCCAATAGCAAAATTTATTGAGAAAAAGGGTGAAGGGATTCATCATCTGGCTTTTGAATCTGACGACGTAAATTCTGAACTCATTCGTATAAAGAATGAAGGTATTAACCTGATTAATGAAACTGCTCAGGAAGGTGCTCATGATATGTTGATAGCATTTTTACATCCCAAATCAACAAATGGCGTTCTAACAGAAATATGTCAGTCTGGGAAATAAAAAGGATTTATAAATTAGTTTCCAAAATATGAATTGGAAATTTAATCTGGAAAATGAAAATAATCAATTATTAAATTATAAAGGAGGTAATATGAAGCAAAAGATTATTAAAATATTAGTAATACTTTTATTATTCAATGTTACTATATTAACTGCAAAAGAATCTCTGGTATTAAATTCAGCAAAGATTGAATTGAACAGGTTTATGAGTGGTTTGAAAACTCAACCTATTCCACCATATTTTATTGGATATGGAATAACAGAAACAAAGTCCATAGATATCTCAGCTTCAATGGGAAATATTATCAATGACAATGAGGTATTCAGAAGGGTTTTGGATATTGACCTAAGAGTAGGGGATTATAAGTTTGATAACACTCATGTTATCAGAGGTGAATCTTTCGGATTCTATTATGGCAGAGGTTTAACTATGCTCCCCATAGAGGATGATGAGCAGGCATTGCGAAATGCTATCTGGTATGCAACAGACAAGAAGTATAAAGATGCTATCGAAAGATATGAAAAAGCACTGACCAACGCTGCAGTAAAAATTAAAGAGGAGGATACATCCGCTGATTTCACCAAAGAGATTAAACATGCTTTTTATGGTGATGATGTTACTTTTGAATACGACAAAGAACTGCTAAAACAAAGAGTAAAAAAGGTTTCAGCTTTATTTGCGAAATATGATTGGCTTTTTACTGGTTATGTTGGTTTAAGTGTTAAGTTAATTAAGAAATATTTCGTGAATTCTGAAGGTACTGAAATTGTAATGACTGAGCCATTTGCCAGAATATTTATATCAGCAAAAACTAAAGCAGAAGATGGAATGAGCTTGCCACTGTACAAGAGTTATTTTGCATTCAACCCCAAGGATTTGCCTGACGAAAATGTTCTGCTCAGTGATGCCCAGAATATAATCAATACATTAGAAAAAATGCGTAAGGCAGAACTAATGTCAACTTATACAGGTCCCGCACTATTGTCCGGTGAAGCCGCAGGTGTTTTCTTCCATGAGATATTTGGACACAGGGTAGAAGGACACAGATTGAAAGATCCTGATGATGCTCAAACTTTTAAAAGCTTCATGAACAAATCTG
>CAZEHW010000110.1:0-11172 GCA_964511865.1 uncultured Hyphomicrobiales bacterium
GAAAATGCTTCGCCACCCATTTCAATTATTTTAGGAATATTTGTTATTGTTTCAACATTATTAACAGTAGTTGGCTTTTTCCATAAACCGCTTTGTGCCGGGAATGGAGGACGTATTCTCGGATATCCTCTGTCTCCTTCGATAGATGTCATTTGTGATGTTTCTTCACCGCAAATATAAGCTCCAGCTCCTGAGTGTATATAAAAATCAAGACGAAAATCAATTTTCAATTGCTCTTTTAAACTTTGTTCTAGTTTATCTCCTAACAAACCTCTTTCGTAAGCTTCGTCAATTGCTGTTTGTAAAATCTTTTGCCATTTGTGATATTCTCCGCGAATATAAATATATGCAGTTTGAACACCCATTGCATAACTTGCTATCAAAGCACCTTCAATCAATTGATGTGGATTGAATTCAAAAATTTGCCTATCCTTGAAAGAGCCCGGTTCTGATTCGTCTCCATTTACGCATAAATATTTAGTCAAACTTCTGTCTTTTGGCATAAATGACCATTTTAATCCCGTAGGGAAAGCCGCACCGCCACGTCCCCTCAATCCTGATTTCTTGACTTCATTGATAACTTCTTCAGGTGTCATCCTCAATGCTTTTCTAAATGAATTGTATCCTCCATTTTGAACATAAACATCAAATTTGTGCAAATCCGGAATTTCCGGCAATAAAAGTTTTGGGCTGTCTTCAAACATAATATTCAATATTCCTATTTATTAATTATATGCAATTATAATAAAAAATAAAATTAGCGAATTTGTTATTAATTTCCTAAAAAAATCCATTTTGATCTTCAAGTTCATGAAAATTAAATTTCTAAAAGATTATTTAGTATTTATTAATTTTCTTCATTAGTAAAAAATACTAATTTTAAAAGTTTATTTGCAATATTCGTTTTTTTGGATTAAGTTTAACTTTATTATAAACATAAATTAAGCTGAATGAGATTTTTAATTACAATAGTAATTATAATATTTATAGAATTTTTTGGATTTTCCAATAAAGCTATTTCTTCTGAGCTTGTTTCGGCTTACGAAGGAAAGCATTTTCATATTGGTTTTATGCAAAATGAGATTGAGGATCTTCCATTAAAAACACTTCAGATCTTCATAGTTAGTAATTATCCTTCAGATATTGTGGTGAAAGTTCCTAATCAAGTTGACAAAATGTACTCCATGCAGTCAAATTCTGTTCTTAATGTCCCAATAACAAATGACATGGAAATTATTGAAAATGAAGTAATTGTTAGAAAGTCAATTGAAATTGAATCCACTGTGCCTGTTTTAGTGTATGTTTTTAATAGCAAAGAAACAACGAGTGATTGTTTTACTGCCGTGCCAATATCTCAATGGGGGTATGAGTATGTTGTAATGTCATTTCAAAATGACCAATATGTATCTACATTTAATTATTATATGGATAGGTGGGGGAGTGCAGACTCTTCATTGTTAACACCCCGAAAAAGTGAATTTTTAATTTTAGCATCAGAAAATGACACCAGAGTAGAGATAATTCCGAAAAGTGTTACTCAAAGTTTAAGGCAAAAAGATATGCCTTTTTATGTTACATTGAACGACGGTGATTGTTTTCTTGTGCAGTCTTATGACTTTCCGATTACTTATGGTGATTTGACAGGTTCAATCATTAGAAGTGACAAACCAATCGGTGTCATATCCGGTCATGTCAGAACAGCTATACCTCAATTGATGTCTGATTACCAATGGGAGTCTAAAGACCATCTCGCTACAATGCTTACTCCAACATCTTCATGGGGCAGGAAATTTTATTCTGTTCCTTATGGAATTCACGATGGGGGAGACTTGTTTAGAATAACAGCTAACTATCAAAATACATTGGTAACAATTGAAACTACTGATACGGTAATAAATAAATTGTTATTTCAACCCGGGGATTTTGCTCAGTTTCCGAATATAAAAACACCTGCAATCTGGACTTCTAATAATCCAATTCAAATTGGTCAATATATGATGAGAATTGGTGGTGATGACGATGCTTACAACTATGACCCTTCTTTGGTTATATTACCTCCAGCTGAGCAGTTTGTTCAAAAAATGATTTTTCAAACTGTTAGTAATGGTTCAACATATCCTCCTCAGTATTCCGGTTATTCCATTTATTTAATTTCAGACCTTTTGGCTTTAAACACTTTGAAGTTAGATGATAAACTTTTGACGAATTTAGTTCCGGACATAAAAAGCAATGTATTTAATGATAGTGCTTATTACTGGGCTGTTATTGATATTTCAGAAGGCATACATACTTTATCCTGTGATACAGGTCATTTTTCGGGAGTTGCCTATGGATATGGCAGTTTTGATTCCTACGCTTTAACCTTGGGTTCATCATTATCTAATCCTTATACTGCCGATTCAATTTCTCCGATCATAGCTATTGAAGAAAATTGTGGAAATATTTCCGGGACTATTACAGAAGTTCCGGACCCTGATGCTTCAGGTTTGCTCTTTGCAGTTATGACAGACCAAAGTCAAAATTATTCTTTTAATCTAAATCCAAAAATCATGGATTTGTCTTACTCTACTACATTCACTGCTAAACCTGTTGATGTTATGAAAAACGGGAGATTTATTTTAGAGTATAGAGACAAAAACGGTAACGGAAGAAATTATATTTATAATTACAAGGGTATAGATTTTAATGTTCCCGGTACGATCAGTCTGGGAGTAGTTGAAAAAGGCGACACTGATTGTGTTAATTATTCAATTAAAGCAAATGGAATCAATCCCGTACCACTTGATTCAGTAGTACTAAAAGGAGTTGATGATAACAGATTTGAATTAATCGTAAAAACTCCTCTCCCTTATGAATTTTACCCCGGTGAGGAATTCAAATTTCAAATTTGCTTTCATCCCGATGATTCTTTTGATGATTTAAATCAGCTTCTATATTTCTATTTTGATTGTGACAGATATGATTCACTACAAATTTTTGGAATGGTGCGTTATCCTGAACTGCAATTTATCGGTTATGATTTTGGTGAAGTATGCTTAGGTGATTCTGCATGGGGTGAGATTAAAATCTTGAATACCGGAAATGTTAGTTCCATAATTGATTCTCTTTATGAATTGCTTTTTAGCGGTCAATTTGATATAATTTTAAAAGATAACAATGATTCTTTGTTATTGCCTGATACCATATTACCCGGGGAAGTACTTACTTTGAAAGTAAGATATTTGCCAAAGAATAAAGGATATGCTGAAAGAATTATTTCTGCCAAAAATGATTTAAGCTTTCCAAATGAAATAAAAATGACAGGTACAGGTATTGCTCCCTTTGTTAATTCAACAATCGTTGATTGGGGAAAAAGGAGGATTGGCTCAGTTAATGATACAATTATTTTCCTGCATAATTTAGGAGATTGTGTTGCAAAAATATCTTACGATGGCTCTGATGGCAACTTAATTCCATTCATGATAGACAGTATTTTATCAATAAAGGACTCGATTTTAATTAATGACAGTTTAAGTTTATTTTTATCATTTCAACCTAAACAGCTAATATCATCCCAGCTTGTTTCTTTTTTCCGGATTGACTCACCCGGGCATGATTTGGTGAATGTTACAAAAATTGGTCAGGGAACTATACCTGTAATTGTCCCAATCAATATAGAATTTGACACAATTCCGATTTATTCTTATACTGATTCGGTTTGTGTTATCATAAACAGTCAAGGCAACGAGAGGTTATGGATAAACTACAATAATGTTGCGGGTGATGACAGTTGCTTTGTTATTAATAATGGTGATTTATCAATAATTCAAAATAAATTTATTGAACCTGATTCCTTATTAATAATTCCAATCAGGTTTAATCCAAAAAAGCTTGGATTCAGCCAAATGTTATTAACAATGACTCATGATGCCTTTCCAGCTTACAGAACAGGTGATACGGTTATATATATAAGCGGAAACAGTATTGAAGTTGATACTGTGAGTCCAAATATTTATTTCAACAGTAATCTTATATATATGCCCTGCAATGATGATATATTACCTGTGTATATTTCAAATGAAGGTAATGTAACATTGTCTTTAGATACTTTGGAGTTGATTAATAATAATATTGATGCACAGTGGCTAATAAATTATCCTTTACCAATTATTATTCCGCAGGATTCAACTATTGAACTGATGATAAAAGTATTACCAATAGCAAATGAAACAGGCAGTCTTAGCGTAAGGGGCGTGTTTAACGATAGTCTTTCTTATCAGACTGATGTTGTAGATATTATTATGGAAGTATTACCAATGACAATAAATGACATTGGACTTTTGGATTATAATATTGGTAATAATGGAACAATGTTACTAAGCGGAAAATTTCCACACAAATCTGAAATTCCTGTTGATTTTGAATTGGAAATTCTTTTAGAAAAAAAGCATATGTTCTTACTTAACAATAATCCTAAATTAGAAATTATTACAGGAAAAGACACTGTAGAGTATGATTTGCCTTTGTCTCAAACATTAGATAAAATTATTGGCAAGACAGAATCTGAACTTATAATCAATGATTCATGCGAGTGGAGATTGAATCTTGAATTCCTATGCTTACTTGCTGATAAGCGTCAAAGTGATATTTTTGTCAAAGCAAATTCACCGATTTGTTTCAGTGATGCCGAAGAAACATCGTTGCTGAATTTTTTAGGTGTCTGTGCTTTTGATATTCGGCAGATGATTTTTAATGAGAATGAAACCCTTGATGTAGAAATTTATCCAAATCCGGCACAAGAAGAATTATGTATAAAAATTAATTTATATTCGGATAATTGGATTTTTCTTAGTATTTTTGACCAAAATGGAAAAAAAATTATACAAAATGAAAATTTATTTTTGAAAAAAGGTTCACATTCTCTTATATTTGAACTTATGCCAATGGCAAGTGGAGTTTATATGTTGTCGGTGAGGACAAAATTAAATATGAAGAATATAAAATTTATTATAACTAAATAAATAGAAGGTTAAACTATGAAGATTCGTTTACTTCCTTTAGCAGTAGCAGTATTAATGCTGACATACGTTGTTGAGGTACATGCACAGGATGCAGATGCAAACCCATTAGGACCGGGAGAAGCCGGTACTAAAATATTTCTTGGTCCTTGTTTTGGATACAACAGTGTGAGTCATTCGACAGAAAAACTTGCTACTTTTGCAGGAGATGCTTATTGCCCAAATTTTGAAGGTGGAACAGGGCAAGGTTTTTATGTAGGTCTGACTTACGAACATAATTTGGGTAAGAAAAAGGAGGAGTCCACTTCTTCGATTATCGGGCGTGTTATTTTTAGTATGAATCCCGGTAGCATGAAGCAGCAAGGTGACAAATTCCCATCTTTAATTCCGGTTTCTGATGCTATAGACCCAACGGGTTGGTCATTCACAAATTCTGAGACAGAACATACTCTCGACATAACTTACAATGTTCTTTCACTGGAAGTTATGTATAAACAAAATTTGTCTGTTGAAGTTCCTCTTGGTTTTACTGCCGGTCCAACTTTTGATTATCCAATTCAAAAAACAGTTCGACAGGAATACAATATTCTTTCTCCGGATAATGTTCAGTTTGCTAAGTCTCCAAACTACAAGTATGAAAATAATGACAGAACCGTAATTGTCAAAGACGGAGATATTGACAATGCCAATCCTCTTCGTATTGGTATTAAGTTTGGAATTCAGTACGAAATAATAGTCGGTGAAGGATACTACATTGTTCCTGCTGTTTATTATAACTGGAGTTTGCTAGATGTCAAATCTGATGAAAATTACAGGATTAATGCTTTTCAGGTTGGTGTTGACATAAGATTCGCTATATAATATTTAATTTTAAGAAAATGCGTCTGTAAATTGATTTTTACAGACGCTTTTTTTTGCTTAATTTTGATTTGTTTTTTATTTATGATGGAGTTGTAATGGAAGTTCTATGGGCGGCATGGCGTTCAAAATATATTCAGGGATTTAAAAGCGAAAAGACTGACCCTAATAATAATCCTTGTTTTATATGCGAAGCATGTAATTCAGTTGGCATTGATAAAGAAATGCTTATTGTTAAAAGAAATAATCATTGTTTTGTGATGCTAAATAAATTTCCTTACAATGGTGGTCATGTTTTGGTTGCTCCTAATAGACATGTTGCTGATTTGGAAGAATTGTCCGATGAGGAACTTCTTGAAATGATGCAAACAGTAAAAGAAACTACCAGAGCTTTAAATAAAATGAGTAATCCGCATGGGTATAATATCGGAATTAATCTTGGCAGAGTATCAGGTGCAGGTTTACCGGGACATTTGCATATTCATATAGTTCCCCGCTGGCATGGGGACACGAGTTTCATGTCTGTATTATCCGACACGAAAGTTGTTTCTCAATCTTTGGAGGAAACTCAGGAACTCTTATCCAAGGCGTTTCAATCATTAAATGATAAATCCTGATTAAGGAAAAATTCAGTTGTGGAAAAAATATCTCCCAAAAAATCACTCGGTCAGAATTTTCTTATTGATAAAAATATCTCGAAGAAAATTGCTGACTCTCTTGAATGCAAATCCAATGATATTATTATTGAAATAGGGTGCGGAACAGGTGCATTAACCGAACAACTTCTCAGCAGAAAACCTAAGTTTTTATATTCTGTTGATATTGATAAAAGGGCAATTGAGGCAGTTAATACACTGCTTTCAGCCACAGAATATAAAAATTATAAAATTATTCATTCGGATATCAGGGATATAAAAATAGATGAATTAACTGAAACCAAGGATACATCACAATTAAATGTAAAGGTTATCGGTAATATTCCCTATAACATCTCCGGAGATATACTTTTTTGGATTTTTGAACAAAGAAAAATAATTACGAAAGCAATCATAATGGTGCAAAAGGAAGTTGCTCAACGTCTGACTTCAAAAGCCGGTACGAAATCTTATGGTATAACAACAGTAGCTATGAATCTTACAAGTGAATGTAAGGCATTGTTTGATGTAAGTCCGAAATGTTTTTACCCTGTACCAAAAGTAACTTCAACAGTCATTGAAATAACTCCTTTGCAAAATCTTTTTCCGGAAATTGATTTTGATGAACTGATGAAATTAATTAAGTCGGCATTTAACCAAAGACGAAAAGTTTTAAGAAATGCTTTGAGTAATTATATTCAGAAGTATGGAATTATAATTGATGATTTGGATGATTCAAAAAGTAAATATATTTCGGATATTTTATTATTAAGAGCTGAGAAGTTAACTGCGGAAGAATATGTCAAATTATATAATTTTCTTCAAGAAAGAAGGAATTTTTAGTATATTCAACATTGTTTAATACACAAAAAGTGGATAATTGAAATTGAAAAATATTTTTAAAATAAAAAACTATTTTCGGGCTACCGATTACTATCATTTGTTTATACTTAGTTTCTATACAATTTGTGCGATTGTATTTATGGGTTCTGTGAATAGTCCTCTATTCTTTATAACAGCCAATATATCTTTATCAATAATGATTATAGTTTTATCTGTAATGAGCAACAGGATACCGGACAATCGGAACTTTATTCTTTTCCAGCGGGTTCTGATGGCTCCGCTTGTTTTCTTTATTTATTCGCAGGTACAAGAATATATCAGGTTTGTTAACCCCTATGAGTTTGATTCAATTCTAATAGGATGGGACAGGTTTTTGTTTGGCACAGATCCTACTGTTTGGTTAAATCAGATTTCATTTCCTGCTTTAACTGAATTTTTGCAGATTTCTTATATGACTTACTTTTTGATGCCGTTAATTCATGGTATAGAATTGCATTACAGGGGAGATGATGCAGTATTTAATAAATTTGCCGGAACCATAATATTTTGTTTTTATATTTCATATCTATTGTATCTTATAATGCCCGCTATCGGTCCGAGATTTACTCTCCATGAATTTGGTCTGACTTCTTTTGAAATGCCCGGCCTGTGGCTTACAGAAGCTTTAAGAGCTATTGTAAATCAGGGAGGAGGTATTCCTGCGGGAGTTTTACATCCTGAAAATTATGTAAACCGCGATTGCATGCCGAGCGGTCATACAATGTTGACTTTGATGAATATAATTTTAGCTTTTCGGTTGAAATCAAAATTCAAATGGGTATTCTTGATTTTTGGTGTAAGTCTTATTTTTGGAACTGTTTACTTGAGATACCACTATGTTGTTGATGTTTTAGCCGGAATTGTTTTTTGTCTTTTAGTACTTTGGATTGAACCAAAAATAAGCAGGAAGTTAATGAAGCGGTAGTTGGGATTATTAGTTTCAATTATTTTAATATTTTTGTTTCACTGGTATTTTGTTAAATCTGATAAATATTTTTGAATGGTGAATTTTGAAACAAGCAATTCTTTATGAAAAACAGGATGGAAACATTGTTAAATGTTTGCTATGCTCCCACTATTGCGAAATAAAGCAGGGACAGGTAGGCACTTGTCTTTTGCGGAAAAATATAGATGGGGAATTATTTACTTTCAGCTACGGAGCTTCGACGGGATTTGCTATTGACCCAATAGAGAAAAAACCATTCTATCATTTTAAACCGGGTTCGAAAGTTCTGTCTTTTGGGACACCCGGATGCAATTTTAAATGTCTTAATTGTCAAAACTGGCAGTTATCACATGCTAAACCAAATTCATTAGAAAATCTTAGAGATGAATATCCTCCTTCAGTGATTGCAGATTTAGCTATAAGGAATGGGGTTGATGGTATTGCTTATACTTATTCTGAACCCACAATATTTTTTGAGTATGCCAGAGATACGATTCATCAGTGCAGGAAAAATTATCCAGATATTGAACTGTTCCATGTTTTTATCTCTAATGGATACATGTCAAAAGAAACTATTGAACTTATTAAAAATGAAAAACTTATTTCAGCAATAAATATTGACCTGAAGTTTATGAACAACGAAAAATATAAGACTGTTTGCAATTCTTCACTTCAGCCGGTTCTTGACAATATTAAGAGATTCAATGACCTTTCGGATTTCATTCATATGGAGATAATTAATCTTGTAATACCCGGAGAGAATGATACAGATGAAGATTTTCATTCTATATCTAAATTTTTAAAATCGGTTAATCCTGAAATTCCTATTCATTTCAGCAGGTTTCATCCAGCCAACAGATTAAGCGATAAACCGCCAACAGATTTAAACGTTTTAATCAAGGCAAAACAAATAGCAGAGGATACCGGAATAAAGCATGTTTATATCGGCAATACTAATCTTCCAAATGTTGAAAATACATATTGTCCAAATTGCAAAAAACTGTTAATAGAAAGGAACAGGTATTCGACAAACATTCAGAAATCTCTGGGAAAAGAAATTAGCGAAATAAAGGATAAACTCTCAACTCATGACTCTCAACCCGCAACTAAGAATGGGATATGTCTGAATTGTGAACATCTAATTAACATTAGATTATAAATAATTCATAATATTTTTTCAAAACTAAAATAAGAAAAAAAATTTGTAACTTGCTTTTTCAAATTATGAAAGATAATTAAGGTTACTTCAGTTTTTTTTTATTGAGATTTTGATTTATTAATATATATAAGGTTTAAAAATGAAGAAATATCTACTAACATTAATTTTGTTGCCGTTTTTAACCGGCTGTTTGGATTTTCCCTCTGACATTACGATACCAAGTTGGGATACTGAATTCAATTTACCTCTTATGCACAGAACATATGAGCTGAGAGAGTTAATAAAAACTGATAAGTATATTTCCATTGATTCACAAAACGGATTCATCTACTTAGCTCATCATGAGGATATGGGTGGTAAGCAAGGGACAGAAAACTTCATAGAAGGAAGGATTGACCAGCAGGGTACAGATCTTAACTTACCTGTTACAAATGGTCAGGGAACAATTGGAGTACCTTATAAAGACGGTTTGGTTCTCGATAGCGCCAGGTTTGTGAGAGGCACTTTAACTTTATCTGTCAAAAATAATTCTTCTTCTGAAGCTATCGTTAAAATGGAATTACCTGCTTTCATTGGTTCCGATGGTAATAAACTGAGTTTGGAAAAAACAATTGCCGGAAATGCTACTGAGACAGTATCAGAAGACCTTAATGGTTATTTCTATGATTCAAGAAAGCAGAAATTCGGACCTGATAGTCTGCAGATTGATGGAACAGTCTCAGGAAATAATTTTAATGGAACATTAACTATAAATTATGGAATTGAAAATTCTATGTTCAGCTATTTTGCAGGAATTGTGCCTCCAACTTTAGTTGACCCAGTTGAGAGTTCTACAGGTTTACCAATAACCGGAGATGTTGCTGATTTTCGTGATAAAATGAAATTATGGGATATTCAATTAAAGCTGATTGGCAAGTATTATGATAAATTATTGGCTTCTGACCCAAACAAACCATTTGATGTTGAGATTGAAACTTTGAATGTTACCGGTATGCGTAATAATATGACGGAACAATTTTCACTGAAATTAAATGGTAAAAGTGATAATAATCTCGGTCCGGTAAGGATGGAAAATAGTTCTCTCGAAGAAATTTATACTGCTGAGAATTCAAATTTATCTGACTTTTTATCATTTCTTCCTGATTCAATAGTTGTAAAAGCAATTCCTAAAATCAATCCCGATAAAAAAAGAGGTGCGGCTACCAACAGAGATACTATGCAGTTCGGATTTGACCTTACAATCAAGAGTGTTGTTACTGTAAAAGACCTGAAAGCAACCGACACCATTGAATTGGAAATAGATGAGGATGCACGCGAAACTTTGCAGGACTTCAAAGCTGCTACTATCTATTTTAAAATAGACAACAAAGTTGCTTTTGGGGGGGAAATAGTGATGCATTATTTGGGGGCAAATAACAATACTCTATTTTCATTGGATACGCTAACCTTTGAACCGGCAAATGTTAATGCTGATGGAATTCCAAGTGTCAGGCACTCAGAGCCGACAATCGAACTCGATTCAGCACAGCTACAGCATTTTGCAAATTCTTACAACATAATTGTTGACGTAATAATTAACACCAGCGATTCGCATTTAGACCAAAAAGCTGTGTTCTCGTCGAAAGATTGGCTGGAGATTATTTCATTCTGCAAGGTTAAATATAATATTAACCTGAGCGATGAGGAAGAATAATA
>CAZEHW010000111.1:0-11141 GCA_964511865.1 uncultured Hyphomicrobiales bacterium
ATTTCTCAGGTGGGATTCTTCTCTTACGTTTAATTTTCCATCTGTAAGCGCAGGATAAGAATCATAAATAAAGTTCAGCCCGGCACTTGTACCGAGCCAAATAAAGCCATTCTTATCCACAGCGATAGTAGTAATTTCGTTTTCGAGCAAAGAAGAATTGGATTTTGTTAATTTGCCATGAATATCATCACTTTTATTTTCCGGAGTATTATTTTCATTAAAATAGTAAAGTCCTTTTGCAATACTGCCCGAACCTATCCATTTTGTGCCGTAACGGTCAATTGCCAATTCAAGAAATGGTCTTTCGTTGGCTGTTACCTGATTGTAATAAGTATCAAAATTATTGTTTTTATCCATCCGCAATAAAAGAGGACCTGCAAAACTTTCTCCATAATTGATAATCCAGATATCGTTGTTATAATCTTCAACGGCTTCAGCTGTTATAACAAAATTCTGTGCATTAGCTATGGCACCGGTTAAAGGAGAATTTGAAGTATCGTATTTGGTTATTTCAAATGAACTGTCTTTTTCGGTTAATTTTAACAGACCACCGCCCCATGTACCTACAAAAACATCACCGTTACTCATAGCTTTTACTTTTTGTGCCCAATTGCTTATTCTGGAGTCAAGTCTTTCGTTAAAATTATGCCAGTCATTATTTTTCCCAAGCATCATGAATCCTTGCCCGTCATTGACATTTTTTATTTTAGTTGCCGCCCATAATCTTCCTTTTAGGTCAACATCAAGGTTAACGAAATTATTTGATATAGGTGTGTTTGGTAAAACATTTGTTTCGTTTTCACCTTTAAAAATACTAACTCCGAAAAATCTGAAACCAAGCAATAAGTTATCTTCTTTTTCATCAAAATAAAGGCAATTTATATCTCGGTAATGGCTGAAATCAAATCTTTCATTTTCCAAATTATAAACATCCATCTTTGTCGAATAAACAAGCTGATTATCTTTTTCGGACAGCCCTGTGATTGCCTGTGACTCTGCAGAATTTTGCACTACAGTAAAGCTTGAACTTTCAAATTTTCCTACAAATTTGTCAGTTGCAAAAAAGAGAGTATCATTAAAATTATACAGATATTTCACATTGTTTTCGGGCAAACCTTTTGCTTTGGAAAAGACTTCCCATGAATTTGGATTGGTCAGAGAACCATTTATGCTTGCTTTGGCAATTCCCTCTTCGGTGGCTACCCAAATATTTCCTTTATCAATTAGAATATCATTAGCTCTGATACCGGAAGTAAAAGTACCGAACCGCAACACAGTTTCAATAAAAACCAGTTCTTTTGTATTGAATTTCGTTAAACCAAAACCACCTGAAATATAAGCTGTGTCTGCAATAAAAAGCATATCGGTTATTAACGGGTCCGGATATTTTGCGCTTGGTATATCAGTAACATAATTCCATTTCCCGGTTTCGTTATAAATTTGAATTGTTCCATTTGCAGAAGCGACATAAACAGATTTTGATTTTTCATTGCTTCGGATACAGGAAATATTCAGATTTAATAATCCTTCGGTATTTCTTATCTCGGTAATTTCTTTATTTGAAGGGTCATAAGTAAAAACTCCACCCGAAGAACCAGCCCAGATTGTTCCGCTGTGGTCAATAGAGATAGTTTTTACATCGGACAATGATGTATATGTTTTCCAATTGAATAAATTAAGTTCGGCATTGCTTGAGCTGTAAGCTAAAAGACCGGACAAAACAAATAACAACGGCTGAATAAACTTTTTTATGTTCATCATAATTCCTTAATAAATATTTTATACAAAGCCGTAGAAATTTGACGCCGGTTGACCTTTTGGTTTATTTAATGTTCTTAATTAATGAAGCCATTTCAATAGCTGACATAGCCGCTTCAAAACCTTTGTTTCCTGATTTGCTTCCGGCTCTTTCGATTGCCTGTTCAATTGTATCGGTTGTGAGAACACCCAAAATACAAGGGACACCGGTATTCAAATTAACATTTGCAATGCCTTTGGTTACTTCCGATGCAATGTATTCGAAATGCGGTGTATTGCCTCTGATAACAGCACCGAGAGCTATTACTGCATCGTATTTCTTGGATTCTGCAAATTTTTGAACTACCAAGGGTATTTCAAATGAACCCGGGCAGTAGGCAATACTGATTTTTTCGTCATCGGCATTGTGTCTTTTGAGAGCATCCAAAGCACCATCGAGCATTTTATTAACAATAAATTGGTTCCAGCGGGAAACAACGATTGCAAAGGATTTTCCTTTTGCATCGAACAGACCTTCAATTACTTTAGCCATCGTTTATCTCAAGATAATTTAATAAAATATAATTCTCAATAATATTAAGACTTACAAATTAACAAATATTGTTTTTATCTGCAAAAAATTCTTTTTTAGGGGTTTAGGGGCTGGGGGTTGGTAGAAGTGAAGACAATGTCTGAACCACTGATTGAAACTGATTTAACTGATTTCTATGATTTTTATCCCGATAGGGATTGCATTATGGTAACACAACAAAACAAAAGCAATCATTATCCCAGCGGGATTAAACTATTTCACGAAATTTGTCGGAACTGGGATTTATGCGATTTATTTGATTTTTATGATAAAACATAATCATGTATTCATGATAATCACATAAATCATAGTTAAGACTATTAATCGAAAATTGTCGGAAAGGGATTTGGGAATTTTAAGATTATTTTTAAAAATTTATGATAGAATAATCAAATTTAAAAAATAATCAAGCTATTTTATTATTTTAAAATACTATAATAAATTACTTTAACTCCGTCAGTTAATGTAACGGGGGTTTTTAAAATATCACCCTTTGAAACAAGTTCATTAAGTAATTCCTGTACAATAATTTTTTTTTCCCCTAATTCCAAAGATATTTCATCAATGGTTTCTTTGTTTTTCTTAATTATTTCTTTAATCTTTTTTTTAAGATTTTCTTCCATATATCACCTTTTAATAATTTAACTGTTTAATGAACATTTTCAAATATCAGCTTTAATAAATTTAAATCTTTCACAGATATTCCCATTGATTATATTAACAAAATAAATTCCATTGGGTAAAAAAGAAATATCAAAAACCATGAGATTATCTGTCTTATTCAATAATTTTAATGACATTTCAAATCCTAATAAATTTGATAATTTGATTTCTAGTAAATCAGTGATTGAAGAATTATTAAAATATAAATTCAATGTGTTGCATGTAGGGTTTGGATAAATTTTAAATAAATTCAAGTTTTGTTGTTTTTCATTTAAATCGGTTATTAAATCTGAAAGTTTTGCTCTTAAAAAACCAAGATCAATAAATCCAGCATAAATATAATCTTCATGAACAAATAAAGCATTTACATCATAATTCAATGGTCCGGTTTGTATCCAATTATCACCATTATTAGTTGAAAAATAAACACCTCCTACTGTTCCAATAATTATATTATTATTATATTCAACAATACATTTAACAAAATTTGAATTAAATGATTCATTTTTTTTCTGAATCCAATTCTTTCCAATATCTGAGGATATAAACAAGCCTTCTAACTCTGTCCCTACATATATTTTTTCTGATGTTAACAATAAAGAATAAATCACTCCATTATCACTATAATTTGTTTTTTCCCAGTTATCACCAAAATTTGTTGATATATAGACATTTTTATCACATGTAACAATTACACTATCCTTTATAGATATCGACCTAACTGATTTAAATAAGCTCGAATTTTTTTTGGACCAAGTCAAACCATAATCAGTTGATAAATATATACCATCATTAACAACACCTACTATTATTGATCTATCATCAGAAGTAATGGTATTTGCATAGGTTGCAATGAAATCTGATTTAATCCAATTAACACCAAAATTTGATGAAGTGAATAAACCATTTTCATAAACAACAAAAATTTTATTATTTGAAATAGTCAAATCTAAAATATTATTTAATTCAAGAAGATGTCCATTTTTTTGCGTCCAACTTTCACCCAAATCTGAAGATAGAAATACTCCTTGTTGCGTTCCAACTATAATTAAATTACCAAGACATCCTATTGAATTTATTCTCGAAGTTCTTAAACCTGAATGTGTGGACCAATTCATACCATCATCAGAAGAATAAAAAACACCTAATTTTGTACCAATATAAATTTTATTTTTATTAATTACAAGTGAACCAGAAAGATTTGTAAGATTAGTAGTTATCCATGAATTACCATCATCAGTTGACAAATATAAGGCGTCTGATGAAATAAAAAGATTTTTTTCTTTGTATTTAATGGATACTATGTTTTGAGATTTTTTATAAGGTAAACCATTATATTTAGGAATCCAATTTTGACCGTAATCTGTAGATAAATAAATACCATTTTTAAATGTACCAGCAAAGACTTTTTCTTCTTTAGCCTCAAAGCAAATTACCTGGGCATTAGATAATTGTTCATATGAATTATTATTTGACCAATTAATACCATTATCAGTGGATACAAAAACTCCGCTATTAGATGTACCAGCAAAAATAATTGAATTATGAATGATAATTGACATTATATATTTATCGTTAATTGTTGTTTGATTCCAAATTGTGCCATTATTTGTTGATATAAATATTCCTTGATTATATGTACCGGCACAAAAAATATCGTCATTTAATGCAATCGAACGGACAGAAAAACCTTCTAATCCACTACTTATCCAATTATAACCAAAATCAGTTGATTTAAATATACCATTATTTGTACAAGCGTAAACAGTATCTTTGTAATTTGTTAATGACCATACAGAATGACTTTTATATTTAACTTTTGTCCAATGTATTCCACCATCGGAAGAAATAAAAATAGAATTCATTGTACTTGCAGAAATAATATAGTCATTAACAATTAAAATATTTTGAGCAGTTCCTTCCCAACCTTTATTACACTCTACCCATTGTGATAGTACATTGGCAGTAAAGGTACACAATAGAATAAATGATATAAAAAAATTTCTCTTCATTTTTTTTAATGTTAAATAAATATATGATAATTCAAAATCAATCTCTTTCTTATTATTATTTACCAAAATTAAAATAAAATTTTATAATTACCAAAAAAATGAGTCATCCCCACCGGACAGCTCTTTGATGTTAATTATGAATTACTATTTGAATTCCGTCTTTCCCTCCTTCCGTCCTGCTGTCTGCTGTCTGCCATCTGCCGTCTGCCGTCTGCCGTCTGCGAAACAAATTAAAAATAAAATAAATTACATTTCATATCAACATCGTAAATTAGTCCGTCTCGTTCTTTGCAAAATAAATTGTTCGGTAAATTCTCTGTGGCTCTCTGTGCATTCTCTGAGTAGCTCTGTGTAATTGTCTTTCGTTTCACGTTTCACAGTTCACAAAATTCCCTTTTCCCGTCTGCTGTCTGCCGTCTGCCGTCTGCCGTCTGCAACAACAGCTACTTACAGTGTCATTGCTTAAAACTAATGACCGACATTTACGGCATATAAAAAAAAATAAAAGATAAAAAAGATAAAAAAAGATAAAAAAGATAAAAAAAGATAAAAAAGATAAAAAAAATAAAAAAACAGCATTTTTAATGCAATTTCGGAATCTACATCGTTATATATTTATTGGATTGTGGGTTACAGCGACAACAGATTTTCATTAAAAAAATCACTGCTGAAAAGCGAATATAAATTCCCGGGTGATTATGTTGAAACGTTCAACCTGAACGTCTATCCGCAAGGAATTTATAATGTTGTATTGAAATAATAAATATAAATATTTTCTGTTTGTTCACGAATACCTCTCAGACTAATTTCACTTTTCTTTGCCTTACTATCTCGTACAACACAACTCCGGCAGAAACAGAAGCGTTTAATGATTCGACCTTGCCTTTTATGGGTATTCTTAATAATGCATCACAATGTTTCAATGTTGACGGTCTTAAACCCTTTCCTTCGCTTCCAATAATTATAACAACGGGTCGATTGAAATCAAATTCCGTATATACCTGTTCCCCCTGCATATCGGTTCCTATAATCCAGAAACCTTCAGCTTTCAACACTTCAAATGCCTGAGCAAAACTGCTGACTTTTGCTACAGGAAGATGTTCCAAAGCTCCTGATGAGATTTTTATTGCTGTTGGAGTGATGGGTGCAGATTCCCGTTCAGAAAGAATTATTCCAGTTGCACCTGAACATTCGGCAGTTCTGGCTATTGCTCCCAAATTGTGTGGGTCGGTAATTTCATCCAAAGCAACAATAAAGGGATGTTTGTCTTTTTTGAATGATATTGAAATCAGTTTTGTTAAATCAACAGTATCGAACATTTTTAAAAGAGCAATAACACCTTGAGTATTTGCTCCTTTTGGGGTTACTGCTCGTTCGAGAGTTATAAACTTACGGTTGTCCTGTTTAACACATAAAACCTTGTTTCTTTTGGCAATTGAAAAGATTGTATTTATTGATTCACCAGTCGCAGCAAATTTAACAAAGATTTTTTCTATTTTGTTGCCGTCATTTTGCAAAGCTTCGAGAATTGCATTCCGACCGAATATATATGCAGTTTTTTCGTCCATATAAATAATCCTTTTAAAAAATAATTTTCAAAATTAACAAAATAATTCTCATTTTTGTTTTTTTATCTTGTAAATAAAATTTGAAAGTATAAAGATTATGAAAAAATTAGAAACATTTCCGAATCCAAAACCGGGAAGAAAATATACAATAACTCATATCAATTCTGAGTTTACATCGGTTTGTCCTATTACAGGGCTTCCAGATTTTGGAGTTATTACTATTAATTATGTTCCTGACAAAAAATGTCTGGAGTTGAAAGCATTGAAATATTATTTTCTTGGTTACAGGAACAAAGGTATTTTCTACGAAGATGTAACAAATAAGATTCTCGATGATTTGGCAGTAGCTTGCAAACCTTTCGAAATGGAAATTATCAGCGAATGGTCAACAAGAGGGGGGATGAACTCGATTATTAATGCGAAGTATGAGAAACAGAAAGACAGAAAGACAGAATAACTGAAGAACTGAAAGAGGGATTGAGAATGAATTATGAAAGACTATCATATTCATATAGAATATGTATCTTTCGAGCTGTGGATAGTATTGGAAACAGAACCATCGGATAGCTTATTGAAATCGTGATGCTGATATGTTTCGAAAGTTCAATGAAAAGTTCAAATTACCATTCGAAAGCATCCATGAAGAAATAATATTTAATTTTTGATATTTATTAAACTAATTTTTTTAAATCAATTTGTTACCTCAGGTACAGTAAAACTAAAAGTACTGCCTTTGCCGAATTCACTTTCAACCCAGACTTTCCCTCCGTGTTTTTCAACAAATTCCTTGCAGAGAATCAAACCTAATCCTGTTCCTTTTTCACCTGCCGTTCCATCACTTGACTGACTCTGCTCAATTTTAAATAGATTATTCTTGGTTTCTTCGTCCATACCAATCCCACTGTCAGTAACGGAGACCTTATTATATCCATCAATCTTCTCATGAGAGATTTTAATAAATCCTTCCTCAGGAGTGAATTTAATTGAATTCCCAATAAAATTCCTTAAAACAGTGTTCAGCATATTTTCATCAGCTATTATTACAATATCTCCGGGTATATCCGATGTTACAAGGATTTTCTTGTTAGCGGCAACCAATCTCTGGGTTTTCAAAACATGCTCAATTACATCTTGGAGGTTGAGCTTTTCAGGGAAAAAATCCATTTTCCCTTTTTGTGTTCTTGACCATGTTAAAAGGTTCTCAAGTAAATGAAATATGTTTTCTGAACTATCTTTTATTTCTTTCAGGAACAGATTTCTGTCTTCCAAATCAAATGAATCAAATTCATCTGCTAAAAGAGCAGAAAGTTTCATCAATGTCCCCATTGGTCCACGTAGGTCATGAGCAATTATGGAATAAAACTTATCCTTAGTTCCGCTAATATTTTTTAAATCCTCTTCTGCTTTCTTTCTATCAGTGATATCTCTGGCAATACCAACAGCATTCCATTTACCACCCAACTTGATAGAGGATAAGGACAACTCAATAGGAAATTCTTCTCCATTTTTTCTAATTGCATTTAATTCAAGAGTCTTGCCAATAGCCCCTCCTGTTCCGGTTTTCTGAAAATCTTTAAAAGCTGCCCTATGTGCTTCCATAAATCTTTCGGGTACAAATAAATCATGGAAGTTACTTCCAACTATTTCAATATCACTGTATCCAAAGATATTCTCTGCGGCTTTGTTCCAGAAATTAATATTCCCGGTATTATCAATCATAATTATGGCATCCTTGGCAGCAGAGCTAATAGTACGGAATTTCTCTTCGCTTTCCTTCAATGCATCTCCTGCTATCTTTCGCTGTCTGATGTCAATATATACGGCATAGACACCAAAAAATTTCTCGTCAATAAAGATATCGGAGCCAATTATAGCGACTTCAATCAAAGTTCCATCTTTGTGTTTCCTTTGTGTTTCCCACTCATGTTCACTTAATTTTTTAATACCCTCGAAACTGCACAATGCATTTGCTTCTTCGTTTAAGTAATCAGGAACGATTAGTTCATTTATATGTTTGCCTAAAGCTTCGTTTGTTTCATATCCAAATAATTCCGTAAACTTTTTATTAATTTTTAGAATTGTATCCTCATTATCCAAAATAGCAACAGCCCCGGGAGTGCTCTTAAATAACTTATCCAAATATATCTTTTCTCTTTGCAAATCTTCTTCAGCCTTTTTCCGTTCTGTGATATCTTCAATAGTTGCAACCATTCCATTAAAATTATCGGAATCATCAAGTAAAGGTGTTGCGTTAATAGAAAGAAAAACCATCCTTCCATCTTTCCATCGTATTGCGTGCTCTATATTATAAACAGCTTTGAGGGTTTCCTGAACCTGCATAAACGGTAATTTTTCATCGGGAAATTCTTTTCCATCAAAATCTGTAATTTGCCATTCAGTGGCATTATAAGTTAGTTGAGCAATATTATCTTTATTTAATCCAAGAATTTCTTCTGCTCGTGGATTCGCAAAAGATATTTGTCCGGTCTTATCCACAACAGTTATACCTACAGGGCTTGTGTCTGCTATTTTTTGCACAAATTCATGTTGTTTTTTTAATTCGATTTCAGCATTTTTCCTTTTAGTTATATCTCTGAAAACACAGGCAAAATGGTTATTGTCAATTTTAAAACATGTAATAACAAAAGCTTTATCAAGATTATCACCTTCATAATAGAAGTCTTCGAGATTTATCGGTTGACCTTTTGCCATTACTTCTGCATATTTTTGCATTAAACCCTGTTCATTTATATTTGGATAGAGTTCAAGTGCTGTTTTTCCGACAATATCTTCTCTTTTGACTTTTGCTATTTTCTGAGCGGCAGCATTAAATTCTAAAAATTTATAATCCTTCATTCTACCGTTATCATCAAAAATGGCTTCATGAACAGCAAATCCTTCCAACATATTTTCTAATGAAAGTTGCAGGAATTTCTGACTTCTTCTGAGTTCTTCTTCAGCTTTCTTTCTTTCAGTAATATCAGTACAAACAGACATAGAGCCAATAACTGCTCCATCTTGGTTAGTTACAGGTGAAGCAGACATTAAGAAATATATGGCTTCTCCATTTTTTTTCTTCATCCTTAATTCGTAATGTTCTTTAACACCTTTTGTACGTGTTTGATTTTTTTCTTGGATTAATTCTTTATCTTCTTCAGAAATAATTGTATTATATCCAATTTTTCCTATTAGCTCTTTTTCATTATATCCTAATAATTCACAAAATCTTGGATTAACAAATTGAATTACGTCGTCATTGTCTACCTGAATAATTCCATCGTTGGTTTGCTCAATTAATCTACGGAATTTTTCTTCGTTTTCGTTAATCTTCAAATTCGCATCAATTTCTTTTAAATTTTTCAACCCCATTCCGGAGATGACTTCAATTAAGTCTTTAATAAGAAATATATAATTATCAAGCTGTGATTGTGTCCAAATAGGTACTTTTTTTACTGCTTCCAAATATGAAACCTCTTCGAAACCATATTTTTTTGCCTGTTTTTTAAAAAATTCCAAATCAGGTTCTTCCAAAAAGAACTGACCTGTAAAGAAATTTCCATAGTGAACACCTTCGATAATTATAGGTGTGGCATTGTCAACTAAGCCATGTGGACATTTATAAGAAACAGCAGGATTAGCTTCATGTATGTGGTCAAGAATATATTGGTCACTCTTAATACATTCCTTTGCACTTTCTTTGTTAACTCTATGGAATTTTGTACAGATATCCTGCCAGCCAGTAGCAGTCAGAATATTGCCGTTATTATCAATTATAGCAGAAGGAAATGAATAAATCTCATTTAATCTGTCCTGAAGGGATTGAAACATTGGTATGTCAATCAGGTCTTCAAGTTTATATTTCATTCTGCACCCTGAATATATATTATTATTGGTAAACCGCTTTTAAACTACTAAATTAATAAAAAAATCATAAAATTTATTGATTAATTGTATTATCCTTAAATGAACTGAAAAAAAATTATTGAATAAAATCGATTTTGAAAAACTTATATTTAGATTATGCTAAACAATTGGATGAAAAAAATTATTAGGGTTTCGTTAGAAAAACGGATTTGTAAAAAAAAGCAGAAAGAGTAATTTCAACTACCTGCTTTTCTATATTCTTTTTTCAATATTATTTTTTCTATCTTCTATTTTCTAACGCCGTGGAGATGGCGAGAATTGAACCCTCGTCCGAAGAGCTTCTCCTGAAGCCACTACATGTTTAGTTCATCTATGTTTTTCACTTTCGGGATAACCGGTGAACAGGTCCCCAAAAGCAATCAACAGTGTTATTTCGCCTTTTTCCCTGTCGAACAAAAATCAGCTATCCTGCTTTGGGCAACACTTTTAAGGATCCTAGCAGGAAAGTTCCCTTAAAAATGTGACTGCTATTTATTAAGCAGCCAATGCGTAATTATCGTTGGCATTTCTACCTTTACCGGTTGAATTAACGAGCACAGACCGGTGGAGCTCGACATGCAGCTTGCAGAATCCATCACCCCGTCGAAGCCATTTCATCCCCAAAGAACTATAAATTATAGAATCGTTCCTTATTGTGTTTTATTG
>CAZEHW010000112.1:0-4966 GCA_964511865.1 uncultured Hyphomicrobiales bacterium
CTTTTTGAACTGTCCATTGGGATTTAATTGCTACAAAATCAGGAGTCATTTGTCTTCCTATGGAATCTTCGGGATATCCCAGCAAAAAGCGGGCTTCCATCAAGTCATCAGGATTGAGTAGGTTCATAAGCCGACGTGTTACTCTTGCGGGTAACTCTTCCAACAACTCAGTCCTGTCGTCAGGAGTTAAATCAGTTAGCAAATTTCGTGTTTCATGGTCAGTTAATTCACGCAATAAATCATCCTGCTGTTCGGGTTCCAAATGGGCAAATACTTCTGAAGCAACATCACGAGGTAGTGTCCGATAAAGCAAAACTCTGTCTGATTTGTCAATATCTAATAATAAATCGGCTATTTCAGGTTCGGGCCATGAATCAAGACCGCTTTTCAGGTCTGTCCATTTCCTCTTTTTAATCAGTTCAATTATTTCGGGTTTTAATAGTTCTTTAAGCATTTTACCCTCTTTTATTAAATACCGTTCAGTTCTATGAAATTGTCAGATTATTATTAATAAGACTTACAAAAATACTGGATTTATTGTATTTGAGCTAAAATTTTAAAAAAAAATCAATATTTTTTGGTTAAGTTCTTAAAAAATCATAATTTTGTTGTTCTAAAAAATATTATTAATAAAAATTAGGGTTTGATGGCACATCATAAATCGGCGTTAAAGAGAATAAGACAGTCACGTAAATCGAGACTGACTAACAGAGCAAAAAAGAAAACTTTGAGAGAAGCTATTAAAAGCGTAAGAACAGCCGAAACTTACGAAGTTGCTTCTGAAAATTTGATAAAAGCTTCTAAGGTACTTGACAGAGTATCTGCGAAGAATATTATACACAAAAATAACGCAGCTAATAAGAAGTCAAAGCTGGCAAAATTTGTCAATTCGATGAAGGTTGTTGCTGAATAAGGTTTGCGCCTGTAGCTCAATTGGATAGAGTATCTGACTACGGATCAGAAGGTTGGGAGTTCGACCCTCTCCAGGCGTACAGGTGATTTATAAATTTCCTTATTATTCAATAACTTACAACTCTCTGTATTTTACTATTGCTGATTTTGTTATTTGTTGACTGTATACGATTACTTTAACCAATCAATATACCGTTTCCAGACTCTTAACCAAACACGTGATATTGAATCAATAGCATCTATCAAAATTTCTTTACTGTAATCTTCAAGTGAAGGATTAACATTAATATTGATGAAATCTTCCCATTTCAGGTTTTCATTATATTTTTTTGGAATCATTGAATACGCAGTCAAATATGAATACTGACATACAGCAGTCATAAAGTCCCAAGTGTTTTTATTGTCCTTCCCCCAATCTGTAATAAATTCACGAGAAATTAACTCTTGTTCTACCCAATCTATAATTTCGTCATTTTTATTTATGTTTGGATATCCTTCTGTGTCATAAAAGAATCTTTCATTGTCTTTGTCGATACTGTAGCACTTTTTGACCCTTTTATCCCAATAATCTTCAATTTTTGCATGCAGTTTTGTCCCTTCTGAAAACTTTCGCACATCACAATGTGATGGCATATGAGCATCAGCAATATAATGACTTAACATAAAAAATAGCGTTGCTATGTGATTGTCTGTTGGGCTTATGGGTGAACCCTTATCTTCACTTTCCTGCATTTTCAGGTTATCTACAATACTATGAGCTATTGCTTCACATCTGTCAGGTAAATTTCCACTCATTATCTTATATGTAAAATCACTTTTTTTAGCATTTTTTAGTCTTTTATATGAATGATATGTTTTCGGTAACTGCTTAAAATTATCATCCCCATTTTTTTTGGGAGAAAACTTCAAAACATGACTTGATGCCATATCTTTGATTATCTCGTCAGGATACCAAGCACCCTGTACAACCCCGTCTCTATGGTTTTTAAACCATTTAACAAGGGAATTTGCACTGGTCGAGTATGTTTCAGGAATCTTTGCCTTTTCAAGTCGTTTCATAGCCATCATGGCTAACCAAGCGTGTGTGTACTGTTTCATATTTATCACCAAATTTAATTAAAAAAATTATTCCAATAATATTAGCATATCCTTAATTCTAACATTTTTCCCTTCATAATCTTGTAATTAACTTACTTTTTTTACTTTTTCTTCGGCTGATTCATTTCTTTCTTCTTGCTGTCTTCATAAATCTTTTGAATTATTGAGAGACCTACAGATATTGCACGTGACGAACGAGGATTGGTCCTTAATAAATTTTTATTATCAATTATCAACATGGACGAACCTCCACCATCCAAATTCATAGCATCATAACAACCTACTGCTTTCATTATTGTTGCTAATTGAGCTAATGATGCTCCGCGTGTCCGCTTCCAGTTGCTTCCCGGTTCTACTGCAACTAAATATATTTTTGTTTTGTCCTGATTTGTACCGATTGCAGTTCTTGGTAAAGTTCTGTTGATGAACCTCCTGCCTCTGGAACCTTCTTCTCTTGCTTCATGCTTGGCAAGTCCATTCCGAACGAGCCGGGGTGTTCCCGAAACTGAATTATAAAATTCGACTGTATCGTAAATATTTGTAGAAAATTTCAATGTTAAAGTATCATTTATCTGAGGTAATATCCTGTTTTGGTAATTATAACCAAATGAGATGATTGCTCCTTTTGTTGGAATCTTGACACAGCCTGAATCATGGACAGCAGTTACGATACATTTTATTTCTTTATTAACTGCTGGAACATCAAGATATTTAATTGATATTTTTTTCATTAGATGTTCAAGATTAGATTCCCTTTGCTCGGCTAAAATTGCTTCTCTCAAACCTGTAGTATCCAAGCCGACTTCTGTTGAATCATCAAAAACTGTATCCTGTAAAGCTACCTGAAAAGCTTTTGTTAACTTACTTGTTTGTATATAAGGGATTGTGTCGCCTCCAAAACGGTTGTAAAGCACTATTCCCGATGAATCTTCTCTCCGATTAACTCGGCTAAGTTGGAATATTCCTCCAAATTTTGTTTCGATAGAACCTGTGATACGAAAAGTGTCAATATAAAGAAAAGAGATTTTATCAAATAGACCGCTTGTCCATTGCTTATGGGTTATCATTTCGAGAATTTCACCATCTATTATCGTAGGACCTATAGGTCGGTTGGTATATGCCCGCCAAAAGTTTGCATTGATTGAAGCAAGTACCTTTGAGCCATTATCCGAAGAGTCAAATTTACGAATCATCTCATGCAATTTTTCCAATTCATTCACTTGACCTTTTGCCTTCAAAACTGCCGCAGACACAAATGGATTAGTTAAATTTGCTTCTACAACATGCACCGAATGTTTGAATTTCCCCTTACCTATTAAAACATTTCTGTAAACGACTCCGGGGGATAGTTCATTTTCCTCAACAACAAGATAGCTTGGAGTTACCGGTTTTTTTTCGACCGGAAAAACCTGATAAATCGTAATTATTAAAAACAGTATTATATATTTTATAATTTTAACTCTGATTTCCTTCATTCATTTTTTCACAAAATAAATACTTTTCTTATATTGACAAATTATTTCTTAACTGTTTTTGAAAAATATGAGAAAAATTGACTAATTATAAAATATCAAATCTAAGGAGAAACGCTATGGATTACAAGACAATAATTTTTGAAAAGAAAGAAAAGTATGTGATTATCACACTTCACAGACCTGACAAATTGAACGCATTGAACAAACAAATGTTCGATGATTTAGACCATGCCTTCAGAAACATAGAACTGGACAAAGAAGTTCAAGCACTGATTCTTACCGGTTCGGGCGATAAAGCTTTCGCCGCAGGTGCAGACATTAAGGAATTGAATGAGTCAGATGAACGTTCCGGAAAAATCTTTTCGGAATACGGCTCTTACGTTATGAGAAGATTAGCAGAACTACGAATTCCTACAATTGCCGCAATTAATGGCTTTGCTCTTGGTGGCGGTTGTGAACTAACAATGGCTTGTCACATGAGATTTGCATCAGAAAAAGCAAAAATGGGACAACCGGAAGTAAATCTTGGAATTATCCCAGGATACGGAGGTACTCAGCGGCTACCACGTTTGGTCGGCACTCCAAAAGCTATGGAATTAATCCTGACAGGAAATATGGTTGACGCACAGGAAGCAAAAAGAATCGGTTTAGTCAACGAAGTATTTCCACCGGAAGAATTATTGCCCAAAACAATTGCATTTGTTGAATTGATTTTATCCAAAGGACCATTAGCAGTATCTGCGGCAGTTGACTGCATACTTGCATCCGAAGAGCTCTCCCCTGCAGACGGCTTATTCTACGAATCACGCATATTCGGAAGAACCTGCGGAACAGAGGATTTCAAAGAAGGAACCACTGCGTTTTTGGAGAAGAGGAAAGCAAACTTCAGAGGCAATTAACAATTAACAATTAATAATTCACAATTGGGGAAGATAGAAGTCTGAAATCAGAAGACAGGAGAAGGGAATAAATAATTAACAATTAACAATTCATAATTTATAGAAAAATGAAAAAGCACATAATCATCACACTGGTTCTGATAACCGCTGCAATCAGCGGATGTTTGGTACTGAGTCTTTATCCGATTTATACAGATGATACTCTGGTAAAACTAGATGGTTTGGAAGGGACTTGGATGCAAGATGATTCCTCGTCTTGGTCTTTTAAATTAGATACTACTCAGCTTTATAAAGTAACTACGAATGAATTTGAAAGAACAATAATTTCTCCTTCGGACTCAACGAGTGATACCTCATATAGATTTAAAGGTACTAATGAATATAGCGGAGGATTGACCAAAATTAATGGTGACTATTTTTTAGATTTGCTCCCGGAGAAAATAAATGACTCGAGCGGTATTCATGCATGGCATTTCATCTATGGTCACAGCATATCTAAATTGCAGATGAAAGGTGATTCCTTGCTGATAGTGTTTTTGGATTACGATTGGATGAATGATTCAAAGAAAAAAATCAAAAAAA
>CAZEHW010000112.1:4976-10957 GCA_964511865.1 uncultured Hyphomicrobiales bacterium
AAGAATTTCTGCAAGATATGGACTTCTATTGGGAGGGGAAAAAAATCAAAAAAAGTGTCGGTTATATTAAAAGTGAAAAAAATGCGATATTGACTACTTCGACGAAAGATTTAAGAAAATTTTTGACAAAATTCGCAAAAGACTCAAATGCTTTTCCAATAAGTGATAATTATATGGTGAAAGTGAAGAAGTAATTATTTGATAAATGAAGTAGTATTTGAATTTATATATGAAACATTTAGATAATTAACAATTGATAGATGAAAATGAAAAAGGATATTTTAAAAGAAGACAATATTGCAGAAAAAATACTATTAATAAGGGGCAAAAGAGTGATGCTCGATAGTGAACTTGCAGATATTTATCAAGTAGAAACTAAAATGCTGAATCGGGCAGTAAAACGTAACCATAAACGGTTCCCTGATGACTTTATTTTTCAATTGACGAATGAAGAATGGACTAACTTGAAGTACCAATTTGGCACCTCAAGTTGGGGTGGCAGGCGTACACTGCCTTTTGTCTTCAGTGATCATGGTGCTATTATGCTTGCAACTGTTCTGAATAGTCAAAGAGCAATTGATGCGAGTATAGTCGTCGTCCAAGCATTTTTAAGTTTGCGTGAATTTGTTATGTTGAGCAAGGAGATAGCAAAGAAACTTGAAGAATTCGAGCAAAAAACCAATAAAAAACTTTCTGATCATGACAATATGTTTAAAGTTGTTATTGATACAATGAAAAAAGTACTTAGACAAGAAGCAAATCCCAAAAAGCCAATTGGGTTTTTAGGAGAATGAAAAGGAAAATTACAGAAAATAAATTGATTTACTTGGAGATTAATTATGTTGAAGAAAATTACGATTTTAGTCATAGCTTTAATTGCGATATCAAGTTGGGCTTATGCTCAGTTTTTTCCTGATTTAACAGGGAAGAAAGTTGAGGATTTGAATTATTATGATTATAAGAATGCTTTCGATACATGGGCTAAGGATAATGACCTTTCAAAGACAAAGGGATGGAAATGGTACCAAAGATTTTTGTGGTATAATGAAAATCAGGTAAATTCCGACGGTTCTTTCCCTGACGTTAGACAAAATGCACTTGCGTATAAAGACATGATGCAACAAAGCAAATCAAAAAAGGAACGCACACAGGAGCAATCCGGTTGGGTTCCTTTAGGACCTTATACACCGGGCAAGTCTTATGATTCGATATCATGTCACGGAAACGGCAGGTTGAATTGCATTGCCTTCCACCCTACCAATCCCGATATAATGTGGGTTGGTGCTCCAAATGGCGGAGTCTGGAAGACAGATAATTCAGGACAAAGCTGGACTCCTTTAACTGATCACCTGCCATCAATTGGAGTTAGCGATATAGCTGTTGACCCGAATAATCCGGATGTTTTGTACATTGCTTCAGGTGACATGGATGCTATGGGGTGGATTCAAAACGGTAATGCCATGGGTATATTCAAATCAACTGATGCAGGTATGACATGGAATCCAACAGGATTATCTTATACTTCAAATACTTTTAACTACTCTTTCATAAGAAAAATAATCGTTCATCCCGAAAATTCAAATAATCTTGTTGCTGGTGGCAGTAGAGGAATTTGGAAATCTTCCGACGCAGGAGAAATATGGACATATATACTTGATACATTATTGATTTGTGATTTGAAACAAAATCCTAATGAGCCGAATATTTTGTATGCCGCTACAAGATGGTTTTATGGAGCTTTCAGTACTGCGGGAATAATCAAGTCAACTGATTTTGGAGATACTTGGGTTACACTCAATTCAGGAATTCCACCAACAACACAAGTTTCGAGAACTGCTGTTGCAATATCTCCTGTGAACCCTGATTATATTTATGCTGTAGCAGTCAGGAACTCCAGAAACGGATTTTATGGATTATACCGTTCAACTGATGCAGGTGCAAACTGGACAACAAGTTCAACCATTGGTCAGGTCCCAAATCCAATGGGTTGGTACGATGGTGACCAGAATGACCAAGGAGGTCAGGGAACTTATGATTTGACACTCCTTTGCGATGCTGAAGACGCAAATAAAATTTATTTAGGAGGTGTAAATGTTTGGGAATCAACCGATGGTGGAAAAAATTGGGATATTGTTACTCTTTGGATGAGAACATTTGGTTCAACCATTCATGCAGACCAGCATTATTCCGTTTATCGCCCACTTGATGGATACTACTATTATTGTAATGATGGTGGTTTATTCAGAACAAAAAAGATACAAGCAGGTTCTAAGCAATGGATAACGGATTGGATTGACCGTGCAAACGAAAACCTGAAGCCCGGTTGTCCCGGATTCAGTTTCCCGACTCAATGGGAAAACTTAACAGAAGGTTTGGCAAACACTGAATTATATCGCCTTGGACTATGCAGAAATTTAGCAGGATATATAACAGGAGGCAGTCAGGACAACTCCTGCTTTTATTTGTACGATGATGAATGGTTTAATTATGTTACTAATTATGACGGGATGGAAACAATGATTCATCCGTCAAACCCTGATATAATATATGGCTCATCACAATTTGGAAGACTTTGCAAATCCGAAGATGCAAGTGTAACACAGGATTGCAGTTTGACCGATACAATAACAAGTGCATCCGGTGAGCGGGGTAGTTGGGTAACACCATTCGCCATGGACCCTTTAAATCCGGACATCATCTATGGGGGTTATAAAAATCTTTGGATGTCTAAAGATGGCGGAAAGAATTGGGAAAAAATATTTATATCTGATTCTTTATCAGAACTTAGATATAATATCAACGTTATTGAAATTGCACCATCACATCCGGAAATTATCTACTTTTCTAAACCGTTTCAAGGAAATCAGGCAAATCGTATTCCTAATGAACTGTGGATGACAAGAGATGGCGGAAAGAATTGGGAAAAAGTATATGAAGGGCTTCCCCTCGATACCCAGGCAGTAGTTAGTATAGAAATAAATGGGAACTATCCAAGTCAAGTTTGGATTACATTCAGTGGTAATGTTGCCGGCAGTAAAATTTTCAGGTCAAACGATGGTGGTTTTACTTGGACAAATATTACTTATAACCTGCCTAATACTGTTTATAATTCAATTGTTCATCAAGACAACAATCCGAAAAATTATGTTTATGTTGGTACTCACAGAGGAGTTTGGTACATAAATGATAAAATGTCTGAATGGTTGTTGATGAATGAGAACCTTCCGAATAATACGGTAAATGAATTGGAAATCAGCTATCCTGATAATAAATTAATTGCCGCTACTTATGGACGGGGTTTTTGGATGACAGATTTAATCGAAGAATCTGTTGGAGTTGATGAAAATATAAATCTAAAGAATGTTGAAATGGAAATAACGCCTAATCCATCTGACGGCAATTTCAAACTGACTTTGAACAATATTGATAATATTGAATTAAATAAAAATCTCAATTTAGAAATCGTTGATGTATTAGGTCGAGTAGTTCATAAGGAAAATTTGAATATAAATAATTCTCAAATAACTCATAATTTGAATCTGAATTTGTTAAGCGGACAGTATTATGTGAAGGCATCTTATGGCAATCAGATGAAGGTAAGAAAATTGGTGGTTAGTAGGTAGTTTAATAAGTTTAGTAAGTTGATGGGGTTATTCA
This sequence comes from uncultured Hyphomicrobiales bacterium, assembly GCA_964511865.1. Lineage (GTDB taxonomy): Bacteria > Bacteroidota > Ignavibacteria > Kapaibacteriales > UBA2268 > ChocPot-Mid. The sequence continues at coordinate 8,634 of CAZEHW010000112.1, forward strand.
CTTTTCACTTTTAAATATTCATTAAAAGGTCATCCTGAGCTTGTCGAAGGATGCTTACAAGCTCAGGATGATAAATTTGATAATATATTTATTACTCCACTATCAACTTAGTAGTTATCATTTCATCTTTATCCGAATAAATAACAACTTGATATAAACCTTGTGATAACTCACGACCGGAAGTTTTCACTTTAACTTCGCCAATATTAAATTGCCCCTTTGGACTAATTGTTTGAACTAAGTTGCCCTGTAAATCATGTATGCTAACAATAACATTTCTTTTTTCGGTCAATAGAAAATTAATATTTATTTCTTTACCTTTTGATGGATTTGGAAATACATACAAATTTGATAAAGCACCTGATTTTAATTGACAAATGTTGAATAAACTTTCATTCTTAAAACCCTTGCATGCTTCTTCAAAAGTAGTTTTGCCGGATTGAACATCCAATATTATACCCAGTTCAGTTCTAATTCTATCTGCATATTTTTTGGGGAGCTTGTTAAGAAATTCTTCATTTGGAAAAAACCAAAACATAATATCGGAAAAAATATTCCCATCAGTTTCGTTCCTGTTACCTAAATTAACATGAACCGGGATTAACAAACTCGATACTGACATCCATTCTTTTGAGTTAACGTAATTCGGGTCATTCTCAACTTTTTGATGTGCATCTCCTAATAAACCAATTATATCATCAGAGAACTTGTCCTTTAAAAAGAATGGAATATGACACATCCATGATGAGCCATCACCCTCCCTCCAATGGTCAATTTCGAATAAATCATTAACCACAGTTACAGCACATGGAACTGTCTTTGAGTATTTACTTGTGTCCCCACTCCACTCAAAATCACTTTCATTACCATATGTGCCAATTTTATTAGCACTAACCATCTGAAATGTTTTAATCAATACAAAATCGTAATTTGTATCAATTCCCATTTGATAAGCCATTTCCATAATTTCAGGTTTTAATTCAAATAATGATTCAAATTTATATTTCAGAAATTCACTATCTTCAGTTGTTCTATCATGTTTTGTAATACCTAAATTTGCTAACTCATCCCAATTCAAATCAACAGTAGGAATATTTAAAAATTTTTCTTTGATTTTTTTAAGATATTTTTCCTTTATCTGTTCCTTTTCGTCAGGTTTGTCAGGAGAATCAGGTGTGACAAGATAATCAACAATCTGATAGTTCTCGCTTACAATTTTTTTATATCTTTCGGGCAGTTTATCTACAAATTCTTTAGTTGGTACATACCAAAGAATTGTATTTGGGAGTTTATCAGTTGCTAAATGAAGCGGTACTAATAATCTCGTAGCCGGGAATGAATCTTCATTAATCGGTAGAAATTCCCAGTCTCTATAATTTAAAACCTTCATTTTCCCTAAGTATTTAAGATAGTCTGATTTATCCTGGAATAATTTGTAAGAATTATTTTTTATCAAAGCCGGTGAGCTGAAACTTGATGAATAGCGCACAAAACCAACACTACCGCCATTATTGGCATCTAAAGCTATTGGATAATATTTTGCAGGTTTAGTTTTATGCCATCCATTATATTTTAAATGTACCGACTGATATCTATCTGTTATAAAGCCCATATCTCTATATAGTCCATTGCTCAAGATTGTATCGTAACCTACTTCATGCAATTTAACCATCTCTTTCTTACTTCCCCTAATATTATCAATTGTTGATTCAGTAGTAAACTTATATCCTCCTTCAATCATATAGATTTCTAGCTGTTTTAATTCTTCATCTGTTAGTTTGATTAATGGTAATCCTTTAAACTCCTTTTTGGTTTCAATTTCTTCTTCATCATTTTTGCTGCCTACAATTGAAGTAATTAAATTATCGTTATTTACTTCTTTTTTCAATACTTTTTGCTGTGTTTCTTTTGGTTGATTATTGTCCATAATTCCGCTGTACCAAGCAACAGACAATCCCAAGATTAATGTTATTATTGAATTCATAATGATTTTTCCTTTGAATGTTGGCAATTTAATTTGCGAATTAATTTTGCTTTTATTTTCAGTGAGGTTCCGGATGTCCTCGTTAGAAAACAATGGCTTTTGTAATTCCGTGTTTCGTGCTATTTCTATATATTCCGATAATTTTGTTTTCATGCTATTTCTCCCATATTTATTTTGGGAGTTGTAGTTATTAAATCATTCTCAACACCGAGAATTTTTGCAAGTAATTTTCTGCCTCTGTGTATTCTCAATTTTACTGCGACAAGTGATATCCCTTGTACTTTCGCAATTTCTTTATAAGACAAGCCACTTATATCATATAAAATAACTGCCTCTTTCA
>CAZEHW010000113.1:0-10955 GCA_964511865.1 uncultured Hyphomicrobiales bacterium
AGATTAAATGAATCCGGTGATACAGTATGGACACGTAAGCTGCCATATGGAGGTTTTATTAGGCAAACGACAGATGGAGGTTTTAGTTTAGCCGCGGGTGTTGATTTTGGTGGTGGTCAACATCATCAATATTGGTTGGTTAAGTTAGATGGATTGGGAAATATATTATGGGAGAAAACTTATGGGACAAATGTCGTTGATATTCCCACCAATTTATTAGCTATCTCAGAGGGAGGGTTTATTATTATAGGCAAATCTGAATTTAGTAATGATAAGAAGACAACCATTTATAAATGTGCTGAAAATGGGAACTCAATATTCTGGCCACCTTTAAATGGTTATGGTGGTTCAATAAAACAAATCAATGAAAATAATTATATTATTGGAACATCAACCAGGGATGCTTTAAATTTTAATGTTTTTAAGACTTCATCCTCTGGAGGAATTATTTGGTCAAAGAGTTTTAATAATCAGACAAAACAAATACATTTTTATGATCTGATTATTTATAATAGTGGATTTGTTATATCCGGACATAAGGATGGAGGATTTGTTTTATTTTTAGATTCCTTAGGAAATAATAAATGGGAGTATGATAGTCATGAAGTAAATTCAAAATATTATTGTGTAGCTCAATACGGTGAGAATATTGCTGTATCAGGTTTTTTGAATGACACACTCGGTTTCAGGGTATTGGACAAGGATGGTGATATAGTTGAAACGCATGTTTTTAAATATAGATTTGGTGCAATTAATTCAATGGTTTCAACTAAGGATGGCGGGTTATTTCTAGTCGGGACTATTAAACCACCATTTTCGGAATCAAAAATTTATACCTTGAAAATTAATGGTAATGCTAACAATGTAAATAGTACTAATAAACACATCAATAGTATATATCCCAACCCTTCATTTGGTTCAGGTATTATTAAATTCACAACTGAAAAACCCGGGAATATTATTATAAAGGTATTTACTGTCACAGGTAACGAGCAAATAGTTAGCGATTTGGGTTGGTTTTCTTCGGGTCATCATGAAATACCTTTCAACCTTAACAACCTATCAAAAGGCATGTATTTTTTTAATCTTTATTTAGATAAAACATTTATTGATTCTGGTAAGCTGGTGATTGTCGAATAATACTTATCAATTTACCAATCGAATATGTTTGCGGTTTTATTATTTTTTTCATATTCAAGATAATTCATTTCTACGAGAATATAATTGAGAAAAATAAAAAAGAAATTAATTATCTTTGTATACGTTATATGGGACTTATCAAGATTAAAATTTAAAATAAATGCACAGAACAGAACAATATATAGATATAAATAACAGACAGCAAGCAGGAACATTATCCAAGAATGTTGTCAAGAAAAAAACGATAGGTATAAATTTGTCATTCATGATACATTCTTTATATCCTTTGTTTTTTAACTTTTTCGATAAGTTGGGATTTGAGGTAATAATTCCCGATAATGTGGATGATGATGGTTTGGAAAGAGAGATGACTTCATTTTGCTATCCTGCCCAGCTTTCGCTTTGTATGTTTCAGGATTTGGTTAAGAAAAATCCTGATTATTATTTCGTTCCGAATATTTTGGAAATGCACGTTAATGAAGAAGAGCATTACAGAATTGACAATAATGCTACCTGTGTTTTTGTAATAACAGAGCCGTATTTTTTAAAGGAAGCTTTTAAGGATATTGACTTTGAAGGAAAATGGATTTCACCCAAATTCAACTTTGCTCCCGGATACATGTATGAATATAAAAAATTTGTCGAAGTTGCAAATACTTTGGGAATTTCAGATGAAAGTAAAATTAAAAGTGCTTTCAATTTTGCTGTTGAGATTCAGCATGATTTCCAAAGAGAAAGATTTGACATAGGACAGGAATTTTTAAAGTTCTTAGAAGATAATCCGGATAAATTCGGTATTGTTTTATTAGGTCGTCCGTATAATACATTTACCGAAACTGCCAATAAAGGAATTCCTCAAAAATTTGCATCAAAGGGAATATATGTAATACCCTATGATATGATTGATTACAGAGACCGTCCATTAGAAGGAGAAATGTATTGGGAAGGTGGTAAGAAGATAATGCAATCTGCACAAATAATCAAGGAACACCCTCAGCTTTATGCGTGTTATGTATCAAATTTTTCATGCGGACCTGATTCGATGATTATTCCACAATTCAGGACACTAATGGGAACTAAACCATCTTTAACACTTGAGTTGGATGGGCATACGGCTGATGCAGGAGTTAATACCCGAATTGATGCATTTTTGGATATAATAGAAAATTACAGAAAAATTTCTTCAACCATTAAAGATACTGATTATTCTAATTATAAAATGGCTGAAGTTATACTTGACAGCGGTCAGCAATCGGAAGACGGGGGAAATCAGAATGAGTCCGTAACAACTTACTTTCTAACTTCTGATGGTGAGAAACTGCCATTGACTGATAAGAGGATTAAAATTCTTGTTCCTTCAATGGGGGATTTGTCTGCAAGAATGTTTGCTCAGGCAATGAGAGTACAGGGCTTCAATGCCGAGGCATTACCCGAAGGAAACTCGGATATATTAAAATATGGAAGGGCACATACTACCGGAAAAGAATGCCTGCCACTGATTTTATTGGTAGGGTCTTTGGTTGATTATATTGAGAACAGATGGAATGGGAAAGACTATATTGCACTTTTTAATATTCAAAGTGGTGGGAGCTGTCGTTTGGGTCAGTATCATGAACTTCTTAAGGATATAATTAAAAGAAAGCAATATAGAAATGTTGCATCTTTTATCTTAATGACTGACGATGGTTATGCCGGTTTAGGACCTGATTTTGCAAAAAAGGGAATACTTTCTTTAATTGGTGCTGATGTAATGGATGACATCCGTTCTGCGATAATGGCAAATGCGGTTGAACCTGATAAGGGGTTGGAAATTTTCTTTGAAGAATTTGAAAAAGTTGAAGCCGAGTTTGACGGAACATTTGAAAATCTGATGAAACTTTGCCGCCGCTTTGCTAAAGTTATAAAACAAAAGATTCCAGCCAGAATACCAATAGAAGACTCAAAGTATATTGCTTTACTTGGTGAGATTTATGTTCGCAGTGATGATTTTTCACACCGATGGCTTAATAAAGTTTTTGCAAAAAAAGGTTTTGTGGTTAAAACAGCACATATATCAGAATGGGTTTATTACATTGATTATTTAATTAAGTTAAATTTGGTTGAACCTGATAAATCCCTTAAAAAAAGGACTGAGCAATTTATCAGGAATATGTATATGAGGAAATATGAAAAAAGGATAAAAAAGGTACTTGCAAATAGTGGGTATTATCATTTCAGCAGTACTCGGGTAGAAGATTTGCTTAAACATAGTAAGCATATAATTCCTTATGAAGTCAAAGGTGAACCGGGATTGACTTTAGGAACAGCCTACTATGAAACACTAACTGAATATTGCGGGATTATTAATTGCGGACCTTTTGGGTGTATGCCAACCAGATTCTCAGAAGCAGTAGGTATACCGAATATGAAGTTCGAAGATAAAGAAAAAGCAATGAAATTACATAATCCAAAATATAAATTACCCGAAACAATAAATGGAAACATGAATATTCCATTTTTGACAATCGAATCCGATGGTAATGTATATCCACAGGTAATAGAGGCAAGAATGGAAACTTTTGCATTGCAAGCTGAACGAATAGCCCAGCTAATGAAAAAGATTAAAAAGAAAAAATTTTTTAATTTTTAATGTTGTGAATTTTATATATTTTGCTTGTAGTTTTGTATAAACAAGTTATTAATGATTGTTAATTTGAATTATTTTATTGATATTTAGAAAGTAGATGAGAATGGAAAAATATTCCGTAATTATTGGTACAGGTTCTTATATTCCTGAGCGTATTGTAAAAAATGAGGATTTTCATTCTCATGTTTTTTACGAACCTAACGGAAAAATACTTGATAAACCAATAAAGGAAGTTACAGATAAATTTGAAGAAATTACAGGGATTAAAGAAAGACGTTTTGTAACAGATGAATTAATGACCTCTGATATATGCTATTTTGCGGCAGAAGATTCAATTAAAAGCTCGAAAATTGACCCGGAGAGTTTGGATTATATCATTTGTGCCCATAACTTTGGAGATATTAAACCCGGTAATAGACGAAGCGATTTTGTACCAAGTATTGCCGCAAGAGTTAAGCATAATCTTGGTATTGACAATCCAAGAACTGTTGCATTTGATTTGCCATTTGGTTGTCCCGGCTGGTTGCAGGGAATTATAAATGCAGACAGTTTTATCAAAGCAGGTATTGCAAAAAGAGCTTTGATTATTGGCGGTGAAACTTTATCAAGAGTTTCAGACCCTCATGACAGAGATTCAATGATATATTCTGATGGTGCAGGTGCTACAATTATTGAAGCACAGGATACCGGAGGTGAAGCAGGAATTCTTTCACATGCAAGCCGTTCCGACACAAAGGAACACAGCAATATGCTCCGAATGGACAGGTCGAGTAATCCTGATTATCCGGGGAATGACCTGTTCTTAAAAATGCAGGGACATAAGCTTTATAAATATGCATTGCAAACAGTACCTGAACTTGTAAAAGAAAGTATTGACGATGCAAAGCTTTCAATTGATAACATAAAGAAAGTCTTACTACATCAGGCAAATGAAAAAATGGATGTGGAGATATTAAAACGCTTATATGGGTTGTATGATATTAAGGATATTACGAATGACTTTATCAATAAAGTTCTTCCTATGTCAATTTCATGGCTTGGCAACAGTTCTGTTGCAACGCTTCCGACTTTGCTCGATTTGATTTTGAAGAATAAATTTGAAGGACACATTTTTGAAAGCAGGGATATTGCAGTTTTTGCTTCTGTCGGTGCCGGGATGAATATAAACTCAATAGTTTATAAATTTCCTTAAGCAATTAAAATTTTTATTTTGTCAATTATTAATTGTTAATTAGTAAAATGGGTATTACATACAAAGATTCCGGAGTGGATATTTCAGCCGGAGACGAAACTATTAAGAGAATAAAACCTTTGGTTCGTTCCACTTTTAATGATAAAGTTCTTTCCGATATAGGGTTGTTCGGAGGGTTTTATGACGGGACTTTCCCGGAATATGAACATCCTGTTTTAGTTGCAAGTACTGACGGTGTGGGAACAAAATTGAAAATTGCTTTTGCAACAGATATTCATAATACAGTAGGGCATTGTCTTGTGAATCATTGTACTGACGACATTTTATCCTGTGGTGCAAAACCATTGTTTTTCCTTGATTATTTTGCTGTAGGCAAACTTGAACCCGGAATTGCCGAGAAAGTTATAGAAGGATTTGTTGAAGGTTGCCGTGAAAACTCATGTGCATTAATTGGCGGGGAAACTGCTGAGATGCCCTCAATGTATAACGTTGGGGAATATGATATTTCCGGTACAATAGTCGGAGTGGTTGACAAAATAAATATTGTTGACGGGAAGAAAATCAAGTCTGGTGATATAATGATAGGTCTGCCTTCAAGCGGTTTGCATACTAATGGATATTCATTAGCCAGAAAAGTTTTGCTCGACAATTTTAAAGTTGATGATAATGTGGAGGAAATAGGAAAGACAGTTGGTGAAGCTTTACTCGCAGTTCATAAATCCTATTTATCTTCAGTTTATCCTTTAGTCGAAAAAAAATCCTTAAATGGCATTTCGCATATAACCGGCGGAGGAATAATCGGGAATACTTCGAGGGTAATTCCTGAAGGTCTTGATATGAAGATTGACTGGAACAGCTGGAATGAATTACCGATTTTTTCTTTAATAAGGAGAATTGGGAATATTGAAGAAAGTGAAATGCGTCACGTTTTCAATCTTGGAATCGGTATGATTCTAATAGTTGACAAAGAAAAAGCTGATACTGTACTCGAACATTGTAAACCAGAAAAACCTGTAGTTATCGGTGAGATAGTTAAGAAATAATTTAACAATTTAAGTGATAGTGAACCTTTTTTTCTCTATAACTCCATAGAAAATTGAACTAAGTACCACTTCAAGATAATCATGGCACAATATTTGAAGTTAAAATCAGATAAAAATATTAGATATTTGTGTAAGATTGGTGAAATTTATGGCAAAAAAAACAACTGCAAAACAGACAAAACAAAATGAATATACTGTTATTGGTATTGATGGCGGCGGTACCAGAACGAGGGGTATTCTTGTGCGTAACGGTGAAACAATAGCTACTACATTTGCGGGAACAACAAGAGTTGGAGCCGTTGGCGTTGGTGAATCCTGCGAAAGACTTCTTAATGTTATCAAAGATTTATGTGATCAGGTTGAATTGGATTCTCTCGAAATTGATGCAGTAGTGGTTGGTTTGGCAGGCGTTTGGCTTGAAGAAGAAAAGCAAAGGTCTGCTCATTTGCTGAAAACTTTAGCAAGAACTGACAGAATAATTTTAAATGATCTTATAGTTACGAGTGATGCAGAGCTTGCAGTTGAAGGTGCTTTTGACGGCAAACCCGGAGTTGTGATGGTAGTTGGTACCGGTTCAATAGCTTTAGGCAGAACAGGTTCCGGTGATTTTGTGCGTTGCGGCGGATGGGGTATTGAACTTGATGATGAGGGAAGCGGTGCATGGATAGGCAGAGAAGGAATTACAGCTATTTTCAGGGATTTGGACGGCAGAGGGAAAAAGACTATTCTAACACAACAGTTTTCTGAAATGTTTCCGAGCATTGATATGAAAGTTCCGAGAAATATTGTCAAAGCTTATGCAGAACGCAACTTTGAATATCAAATGCTTACTCCGATGGTGATGCAGTCCGCCGAAAAGGGTGATGCTGTTGCTTTGGATATTATAACAAGAGCTTCGGAACATTTAATGATTCTTTTAGAAGCTATCGGAAAAAATTTCAAGACTAAAACTGTTGATGTAGCTTTGATGGGTGGTGTGGTGGAAAGCAAAACACTGCTTTCCAAAATGCTTGAGAAAGAAATTAAGAAGAATAAGAAATTCAATAAAATATCTCCGATTAGCACTGCAACGGATGCGGCAGTGAAATTAGCCGTGAATCTTTTAGAGGAGATGGGTTAGTCTTTTTGTGAAACAGCGAAAAATATTTCATTTTGCTGTTTTTGTATCTTTTATTAAAAAAGGAGACATTATGTCGTTAAAATACATTTATAATATTAGCGTTGTTTTCATTTTTTTATCTAATTATATTTCCTTTGCCTATCCCGGAAATGAACCGGGTTGCAGCAATTGCCATGGGCACGTTTACCAACAGAATATGATTAAAGTTTACAAAACTGATGATACTACATTTAATATCACTGTAAATAATCTGAATAAAAACTTAAGATATGTGATTGGAGCTGAACTTGTTGATAAAAATGGTACCGTATTAAAAAAACTATTTCACACTCTTAAATTGCCTATAGTTTTTTCAGTATCGGATACCGGAGAATATCTTCTATATGTCGGTGGCAGTTATAATAATAAAGAAATTGTATATGATTCAGTATATGCAAGAACAGGGATGGAATATAATTTATCAATAATCGGACTTTCAAGAAATATCATTTGTGCTGATGATTCCCTTAAAGTGGAGTTTGTTGCTAATGGTAATTTTACTAATAATACAATTTTCAGCGTTCACCTTTCAGATTCAAGTGGAAGTTTTGCAAATTCAATGGTAATAGGAAGTGTTACCGGTTTAGAAAATAAAATTATACCATGTTATATTCCACCTGATATAATCGGAGCAAATAATTATAAAATTCGTGTTATTGCTTCTTCTTCAGATTTTACATCGAAAATTGAAGAAATCAAAATTCTCTCGGCTTTGAAAACTTCAATTATTGGTGATACTTTAATTTCTGAAAATGGTGATTATGAATATTACATTAGCAGTGGCAACCGAAACTCTTTTAACTGGAATGTTATTGGAGGTTCGATTATCAGCATTAACAAAGATATGAACAGGATAACTGTTAAATGGGATTCTATTAAAGCTGAAAATTATGTTTGTGTTAGTGAAATTAATGATGCAGGATGCAAAGACTCTGTTACTCTTGCTGTAAATATCACTTTAAATATTGGAAATAATGAAGTCGGTAGTCCTGTGGAAATTTTTCCAAATCCGGCATCTGATTACATTGAAATTATAAGCAGACAGCAGACGGCAGACGGCAGACAGGAAATACTGATTTATAATGTTTATGGGGAATGTTTAACCATCCTCACCCCGACTCCTTACACACCCCTAACCCCTCTCGAGAGGGGAATGGAAAGGGGAGTAATAAGAATTGATGTTTCGGGTTTTCCTGATGGAATTTATTTTCTGAAGTTTGGGGATGAAATTGAGAAATTTGTGGTTTTGAGGTAGAAAAATTTGAAATTGTCTAAACTTTGATTATTATCAAAACATGATTTTTTCAACATAGAAATCACGAAAATCCACTTTCCGACCAAAAACTTTGCGTTTAAGTTCTTCTCCTTGAAAATGTATTCAAAAAGTATATTAGTTTTTTCTCCCTATTTTAAAATTTATCCTACAAACTTGGTAAACTGGTAAAAATAATTACTATTTATTAATTTATCTCTTGTTTTAATTGAATTTTTCAACTATATTGCATTCAGATAATTACGAATTTTAAAAAATAATTTAAAAAAAATTTTGTAATTAGCTAAAAGTTTTGCATTTTTGGATTTAGACGATTCTCCTGAGCAGCATCAGGCGAATTAGGGACACAAAAATATTCACTGAAAAGTGAATTATACAAACGGTTAATAAGTTATAAAGATAGCTATGCTTACCCCCAATTTATGCGTGGTTATGTGTTTTTTGTATTGATTTATATATGTAAATGAAGCAGCGCATTTGCATGATAACTCATGTTATTAGTATATTTTTTTATTAAATTTAAAATTATTTGATGCAGAAAGGAATTTTAAATAGAATCTTAAGAAGAATCTTTAAAAAAGAAAACCGTATGTTTTTATATTTAACATTTGTTATAATTACGATTCTTTTTCTTTCTGCTTATGCCAACAAATGGTCTTCTGCACAAACTATTGATAGTTTTGTTATAACCGGCAACAAATTTATTCCAACTGAAGAATTGCTCGGTAACGTTGACTCATCTCTCGTAAAGTTTGTCAGAAACGATGTTGAACTTCTTGATTTAAAAGACAAAATTGTCAGACACCCTTATGTCTTGACATCTTTCGTCATGCAAAAAAGTTCATCGGTAATTGAAATTGAAGTTAAAGAGAGAAAGCCGGTCGCATTATTGGTTAAAAATAACGGAGACCTTTGCTATTGCGATGAAAGGGCTTCTATATTACCTTATAGACTTTCTTTGCAATTTCAGGACTTACCCATATTAAGAAATTTTTTCATAAAGGAAACTGTTGATACTAATGCTTTGCTCGAAGCTGTTGGTATTTTAAAAGAATTAAAAAACCCTGAGAATTTCGACTTTTCAAGGCTTGTTTCTGAGATAGAATATGAAAAAAAATCAAACTCTTTTATAATGGTAACTGCATCAAATGTCTCAAAGATAATATTCGGAAATGCAAAAAACATTAGAAATAAAATTGGTTTGTTATGCGATTTTTATAAATATTCTATGCAGGATATTAAACCCGGCGATATAATATATATTGACGTCAGATGGGAAGAAAGGATTATTGTTCAAACAAATCAGGAATTAATAAATTCAACGAACATAGTTTTATGAACCTTAAACGGATAAAGTAAATTTGAAAATATGATTTAAAATAAATGGATAATAGTTATGATTACTAAAAAACAAACTCCAAAAAATGGAACTCCGGTCAAACAGCAGATTTCTGTTGGTTTGGATATTGGCACTTCAAAGGTATGTGCTTTGGTTGCATCTCCCGGTGACAGACCAAATACTCTAAATATTTTGGGGATTGGTATCACAGATAGCGATGGTCTGAACAGAGGAGTTGTTGTTAATATAGATAAAACAGTCAGGACAATTAAAACTGCTATTGAACAGGCAGAGCAACAATCCGGATGTGAGATAAGAGAGGTAATTGTCGGCATTGCCGGCGACCATGTCGAATCTTTCCAATCCAGAGGAATTATTGGGATTTCAAATCCTACGAAAGAAATTCGTAAAAGCGATGTCGAAAGAATTATTGATGAATGCAAGAATATTAAAATACCGCAGGAACGTCAGATATTACATATTATCCCGCAAGAATTTATAATTGACGAGCAGGATGGTGTTGTTGACCCTGTAGGAATGAATGGTGTACGTCTTGAAGCAAATGTACATGTTGTTACCGGATTGCAGACAGCCATTCAAAATTTGAACAAATGTGTTGAAAGAAATAATCTTTCTGTCAAATCTGTTGTCCTTGAACCCTTGGCAAGTAGTTATGCAGTTCTTCAGCAAGACGAAAAAGAAGTCGGTGTTGCTCTCATTGATATTGGAGGAGGCACAACAGATATCGCAATCTTCGAAGAAAATATAATAAGGTTTACTTCCGTATTTGGTATTGCAGGTAAGCAGGTAACGGATGATATTAGAAAAGGTCTTGGCATAATTGCTTCTACTGCAGAAAAACTAAAAAGAGAATACGGACATTCTTATATGGAATCTATCCATAAAGACGATGTTTTCATGATACCTGGCATAGGTGGAAGAAAACCTACAGAAATAACCAAAAGTCAGTTTGCAAGAATTATTCAGCCGAGGATGGAAGAGGTCTTCGAATTTGCATTGGCAGAAATCAGAAGAAGCGGTTATGCCGGCAGTTTGGGAGCAGGAGTTGTTATCACAGGTGGCACTTCATTGCTTAGAGGTACAGAAGCTCTGGCTCACGAAATTTTTGGAATGCCTGTAAAAATAGGCAAACCCTCAGGTATTACTTATTCAGGATTAGGTC
>CAZEHW010000114.1:0-4747 GCA_964511865.1 uncultured Hyphomicrobiales bacterium
CTGCCCGCCAAGTAATTGTACAATTTTCAAATCAGTATTTTGAAGCAATTGCCTTATCGTATTGAAATGTTGTTCTGCCAGTATTTCAGTTGGTGCCATGATTGCTGTCTGACATCCATTGTCAATAGCAACAAGCATATTTAATAATGCAACTATAGTCTTTCCTGAACCAACATCACCCTGAAGTAATCTGTTCATTGGTCGACCGCTTTTCAAATCATCAGTGATTTCTTTTATAACCTTTTTCTGGTCTTTAGTAAGTTCGAAAGGTAAAGATTCATAAAGTTCTCTTGCTCCCGGACTTTTAGGGTTCATTACAAAACCGTTTTCTTTGATATGTACATTTTTGTTACGAACAGCAAGAAAAAGTTCAAAGAAAAATATTTCTTCAAATTTTATTCTTCGCTTAGCATCAGAAATGATTGAATGTGTTTTTGGAAAGTGTAAATTTCTAATTGTTTCCTGCTTGCCGGGAAATTTCATTTTTCGTAAAAGATTATCAGGTAAATTTTCATTAATATTGGATATTTCCTTTTCAAGAGCTATACTCACAGCATGACGCAAAGTTCTCATAGTCCACTTAGCATTTCTCATTGATTGAGTCATTTTATAAATTGGAAGAATCCCGCCTGCTCTGAAAATCTTTTCATCTTCATCATCAAATTTTTCAATCTCCGGATGTGTAAATATTATTTTTCCGTAATCATCAAGAACCGGCTTCCCGCTTACAACAATCTGTTCGCCAACTTCATATATCTTATTGTAGTAATCCGTAAAGTTCCAAAAAATAATGCTTGCTAATCCTGTTTCATCACTCAGTTTTAATTTTAGCATTTTTCGATTTTTACCCCATTTATGCTCTTTTTTTTCAACAACTCTCGCTATTATTGTAGTTTCATTTTTAATGCTAATAGAGGACAAATCCGATGTTTCAAACATCAAATTATCCTGCCTGAGCTTTACAGATAAGGCTTTGATATTAGCTACCAAATCCCTGTCTATATAATCTCGGGGAAAATAGAAAATAAGGTCTTTATGATTCTTTATACCCTCCGTAAACAAAGCTTTTGCCTTTACAGGACCAACACCTTTAATATACTGAAGTTCGCTGATATTTTCTTTGTTTTGTTCTGCCATTTACATAACATACAATATGATTCCCTGAAAGAAACCTACTTCAGTATTTTCAAATTCCTTGTGATAATTCCTTTTTTTGTTTTTAGAACAACAAAATAATTACCCGAAGCTACATTTTTCAACGGTACGATTATATTAATATTACTGTTCTCGTAATTTAATACTTTATCATAAATCTTGCATCCTTTTGAATCAATTATATAAATACTCGGTGTATCTTTAAAAGGAAGAGAAATATTAATATTAACTTCCTTGTCAGCTGGATTTGGTCTCATATAAAAATCACACTGAGATAGCAAAAGCTCATCTTCAACAGATACTTCGATAGTAGTAGTGAATTTTCTAACAGAAGACCATTCACTTTCATAATTAAGAAATTTAGCTTTAACTTTCCAATAATATTCTGTTTCCCAGTTCAAAACTCCTTCTGACATATTGATAATAGTAGAATTCACAGTATCTGAATAAACCATTTCTGAAAACTCTGTATCAGTAGCAATATAAATTATATATTCATCAGCATTAGTTACTGATTCCCATTCAAAAAATATGGTTAATGGTATATCTTCAGCATCTTCTAAAGGATGCACCATAGCCGGTGGAATTAAATTTAAAGTCAAGGTTGTAAAATTAAAAATTTCAGACCAATCTCTTTCAAATCCATTTATAACAGCTTTGACTCTCCAAAAATAATGTTTTTCGAAATCTAATTTCCCTTTAGGAATTGTATAGTTATTTTGGGAGATTGAAATCTCATAAAAGATAGAATCAAATGTTTCTGTTTCTGATATTTGGAGAGTATATTCTGAGACATTTTCTAATGCAGCCCATTCAAATTCAGTCAACACTGAAATGTCTGAAGAATTATTATCAGGGGCAATTAGATTGGTTATAGTAACTTGTTCACCTTCAGTTGTAAAGCTAAATATTTCTGACCAATCGCTGACTCTGTTATCTTTTATAAAATTGACACGCCAATAATATTGAGTGTTGAATTCCAGAAGTTTATCGGGAATTTGGAGATTAGATATAGTACTTGAATACTCAGCAATTATATTTTTATCAAAATTATTATAATTGTCCCCAATTTCAATATTATAGATATCTGCTCCATCAATAGACTCCCAGTCCAATACGGCTTGAAGATATATGTTTTTGGAAGCATTATCAGGGTAAAGTAAAACAGGTGTTGCCAAAGGTTCGGGTATTTCCCTTTTTACAAGACTCTGTCCATAAGATCCGGCATATATTGTATTGTTATCAATAGCCAAATCTCTTATGTCTTTAACTGTTAACCCTTCATTGAACTCATGCCAACTCTTGCCGGAATTAGAACTACATAAAACACCCATGCTTTCACCGACTCCCGTATTCTTAATAGTTACAAAAGAAGTTATTCCGGAAATTATTATGTCATGAATATACTGGTCAGTAAATTTAAAATCAGAACTAATCCATGTTCTAGCCTCATCATAACTGACATAAATTTCAGCATCAAATTGTGGGTCAGGCTGTGAACCGGCTAAAATATAATCCTCATTACCTGTTATTCTTGTTATATTATAACTTTTCATTCCATCACTTGAAGTAATCCATGTCTTCATAACATCTCTGGACAAATATATTTTATCATCGGTTGCTAAATAGACATAATTATTCTTATCAACAAAAAGATCTCTAATTTTCTTATTTCTCAATTCATGCGTTTTTACGAGCCAACTCATTCCGGAATTAGTACTGAAATATAGTCCATCATCAGTTCCAACATAATATTCATTGTTAAACTTAGCCAAGAAGTGCAGTTTATTTCCTTCAAGTCCATAATTCCTATATTCCCATGTTATTCCATTATTTGAGGTGGATATTAAAGTGTCATTGGATATCACCCATAAACCTATAGCATCCTTAGAAATAAAAGAAACCCTTCTGTAACCCAAATTTAAATCTGTCCAGGTCATACCAAAGTCTGTGGATTTAATAACTCCGTTATCCTGCAACCCAGCATACATTACCTTATTATCAATCATTATTGATATTATTCTTTCATTTAATAAACCATTATTTGATTCTCTCCAATTTCCACCAAAATCATTACTGTAAAATACACCCTTTGAAGTTCCAGCATATATTAAATTATTTAAATTCATTAATGTATAAACTCTAATTGTCTTCAATTGTGAATGAACATTTACCCATTCTCCACCTATAAAAGTTGATACGAATACTCCTGTAGAACGACCTGCCATTATATATGGACCGGTCGAATATAGAGAGTAAACTGTACCGCTACCCAAGCTATTGCTGTTAGCTACATCCCATTCCAGTCCATTGTTACTGGTCATTAATATCTGATAGTTTGAAGCAATAAAAATATAAGGTTCGTTTAATGCAATATGCATAAAAGAACCGCTTGTTCTGATAGTACCCCAAGACTCACCATAATTTCCACTTAAATATATTCCCTGGTTTGTTGCAAGATAAAGAGCACTGCGATATAGAGTCATTTGATTAACATATTTATTCGGTAAACCGGTATTTTTCTCAATCCAATTATCACCGCTATTTGTACTCGAATAAATTCCGTCTCCATAAGATGAGCAAAACAATGTCCCGTCAAGTTCTACAATAGAAGTTATTTGAATGTTTTTCAAGCCATTATTTAAAGGCATCCAGGTTTGTCCATCATTATCCGTATAATAAATCCCATATTCTTTGTTAGATACTATTATTCTGCCATTATAATATAGAATTTTTTCAATACTAAAAAAAGGAAGGTCTCCTCCAATGAAAATCCAATGGTCTCCAAAATCAGTACTTTTATATACGCCTCCTCCGATAGTACCCGAATAAATTACATTATTATGATTAGTCATGCATTGAATTAAACCCCCATAAGGACCTGGTATTTGTTCCCAAGATTCGGTACTTAACAAATTAAAATCAGAAATGGGGTTTTCATTATTTGAAATTTTAATTGGTATGTTTCCAAAAGTTGGACTAGCACCTATGTTATTTGTCTCTCCAAATAAATTTTGGGATAAACTAATAGTAATAATTACTGCTATAAAAATTGTATAAATCGATTCTTTCATTTTTGCCACCATTGTGTTTATTTAATAAAATATAAATTTATAAAAATAAATCCAAAATAAAAATAGTAAAAAGGACTAATTCTTGTATTTTATGCAATTTTAATTATTATTATGAGATTTATAACCATTTTCCTTACATATTGAATAAGAAAATTTCGATAAAAAATGATAAATTGTATTTTTTGAAATTTGTAAGTAATAAATAATTTGGGAAATAAAAATCCAGTTGATATAATAATTGTATCCTATAATACTCTAAATCTAACTTTGGAGTGTATAGAATCATTAAATTGCACAACAGGTGAAATTATTAATGACATAATAGTTGTTGACAATGCCTCAAGTGATGGTAGTGTAGAAGCTATCAGAAATAAATTTTCAAAAGTTAAAATAATAATTAATGAAGAAAATTTGGGGTATTCGAAAGCTGTAAATATTGGTGTTCTTGCAAGTACTTCCCAATATATCATTATTTCTAATTCTGATGTTGTTTTTCAAAAAGATTCTATTAATATTCT
>CAZEHW010000114.1:4757-10826 GCA_964511865.1 uncultured Hyphomicrobiales bacterium
AAAAACTATGTTAACAGGAAATTCAAGTGCGTCTTTAATTGAAAATCCCAAAAATGCTGTTGTGGGACCCCGTCAACTTTATCCTAATGGCGATTATCAGTACAGCTACGGGGATTTACCGGGTATTAAACTTGGTATAAAGAAATTATTTTTACTTAACCACATTATGGATTATTTAGAAAAAAGAAATTGGTATGCAGGTAAATATAAAATCAAGAATGTATCTTATATTGACGGTGCTGTTTTAGCAGTAAAAAGAAAAGTTTTTAAAGATGTCAAAGGTTTTGATGAGGATTACTTTTTTTATACAGAAGAAGCAGATTTTTGTTTGAGAGTTGAAAATTTAGGATATAAGGTTGTGCATAATCCAAATTCTGTTGTAATTCATCATAGAGGGGCTACAGATAAAAGCAATAATTTGAATGAGAAAAGATTAAGACAGATGGTTTCAAGCAAAGTCCTGTTTTGTCGTAAACATCTTAGTTTTCAGATTAGTAAATTTTACATGATTTGTGAGATATTATATTCATTTAACATGTCAGTCCTTTGGACATTTAAGCATTTTTGGTCTGGTCTTTTAACAGAAGATAAAAGTAAAATGGATTCTGATAAAGTTATTTCAACTCAAAGCACAAGAAGTAAAACTAAAATGAAGATTGAGTATAATAGGTTAATGTTTCATATTTGGTTGGATGAGTTTAATAATTTTTTGAGGACAAGTGAATAATTATTTTGACATATCTATAGCTTATAGAATATACCCCGGAATATCTAAAGTTCCTCCAATTTTTTCTGATGATAAATTGAAACTTTCTGAGTTATGTCTTTGTTCTTTCAAGCAATCTTTAGGAAATATGAAGTTTAAATTATTTGCTATGCTTGATAATTGTCCTGATTCTTATGTAGATTTATTCAAGAAATATTTCAATTCAGAAGAGTTGGAAATTATAAGATATGATGGAATTGGTAATGCAGGGACATTCGAACAACAAATGAAAATCTTACAAAATCAGGATTACTCAGAATTCATATATTTTGCTGAAGATGATTATTTTTATTTGGATAACGCTTTAAAATTATCATATGAGTTTCTAAAAAATCACGAGAATGCCGATTTTGTTTCACCATATTTTCATCCGGATTATGACAGGATGAAGATTCATAAGCAGTTTCCTGGCAAAATCGTTGATTATAATTCAAGAAAATGGAAAACTGTTGCTTCAACAACTTTGACTTTTATGACTACAAAATCAAAGTTAAAACAAACGGAAAGAATATTTAGAACTTACCTGCAAAATAATTATGATGCAAGTATTTGGTTTACAATAACCAAACACAAGGTAAAAAATCCATTCAATATACTTAAATATTTCGTAAATGGTATTTTATGGAGTAAAATTTTACTGAAATCTTGGATGTTTTCAAAAATGGAAATTTTTAGAAATGGGAGGATGAATTTATTTGTTCCTGTTAAGACATTATCAACACATATGGATGATAAATGTTTAGCTACTGGTATTGATTGGAGTGAAAATTTTCAAAGAACCATTGAAAAACTTTTTAAATAGTAAAATAAATTTCTTAAATTTGTTTTTTAAAAATTTTAATTGAGTTTTGTTTTTATTAATTATAGAGGTGTTATTATGGCTCATTCAATAAATGATGAGTGTATCAATTGTGCAGCTTGCGAACCAGAGTGTCCGGTTGAAGCTATTACACAGGGAGATGAATTTTATGTTATTGATCCTGATAAATGTGTAGATTGTGAAGGACATTTTGACGAGCCACAATGCGTCAGTGTTTGTCCAATTGATGATTGTATTACAAAAATCAGCTAACAATGTAATCTAAAGTTTTATATAGCCGACGATTATCGTCGGCTTTTTTTATTATTATGGAAACTTCATTTCAAGGTACAATTATGGTTGAAAATGGAAAAATCAGGAACATTTCGAATGATAAAGATTTTGTCCAAATTGATGCCAATGAAAAATCTTATTTTTTTGGCAATGCTTTTGCTTTACCTGGATTTTCAGATAGTCACGGACATATTGCTTCTCTCGGAAGCAAATTGAATGGATTAAACTTTTCCAATTGCGAAAGTAGTGAAGAATGCTCAATTCTTGCACTTAACAAGGCTCATAAAAAAGGTTCATGGATTGTCGGTTCCGGATGGAATAATGAATTGTGGAAAAACAATGTATTCCCTAATAAAAAGATTCTTGACACTTATTTCCCAAAAACACCGGTTTGCTTTACAAGAGTTGACGGTCATGCCGCTTGGGTAAATACCACTGCTTTGAAACTTGCTGATATAACCAAATTTACTAAAAATCCCCTTGGAGGATTAATTGAAAAGGATAAATCCGGAAATCCAACAGGAATTTTACACGATAATGCAATTGACCTTATTAAAAATATTATCCCAAAATATTCAATTTCACAATTGAAAGAAAACATTCAGTCCGCTTTAATTGAACTAGTTAGCTATGGTATAACATCCGTTCATGATATGGATGTAAACCCTGAATTAATAGATATTTACAGAACACTTGACAATGAAAAAAAACTTCCTCTCAGAATCTATTCCTTTGTAAGCGGACAAAAAGATGAATGGTTTAAAAATAACATTAAACCTGAATCAAATAATATGTTTAGTGTTGTCGGAGTTAAATTTTATGCTGATGGTTCATTAGGTTCAAGGTCTGCCGCAATGTTGGAAGATTATTCAGATGCAAAGGGCAAAAAAGGTATTTTCTTAATAGATGAAATTGACCTATACCGGAAAACATCAAAGGCAATATTAAAGAATCTTGATGTTGCCGTTCATGCTATTGGGGATGCGGCTAATAAAATGGTTTTAAATGTATTTAACAATATACTGAAAAATAATGTTGTTCATTCAGAACAAAAACTTAGGGTTGAGCATGCTCAGCATGTACATCCGACAGATATAGTATTATTTAATGATTCCAGGATAATAGCTTCAATACAACCGGTTCATTGCATAAGCGATGCGGCAACAATTAGTGAAAAAAGACTTGGGGAAAGATGTAGTTATGCCTATCCGTGGAAATCTTTGTTAGAAAATGGAGGAAATTTAATATGTGGTTCGGATTTCCCTATTGAATCTCACAATCCTTTAAAAGGTATTGATGCTTTAACTAAAAGAATTCCATTTGGAGAATCAAAACCCTGGTTTAAAAAAGAAATAGTTGATATTGAAACTGCTGTAAATTCATATACTTGCTATCCACAATCTGCTATTTCCTCTGATTTGCTTGCATGTAATTTGAAAGAAGGATTTTTTGCCGATATTGTTATTCTTGACAAAGATATTTTTACTTGTTCAGATGTAAAAAAAATCAAAGTGTTAGCAACATTTGTTAATGGTGAAAGAGTTTTTTAAGATCCTTTTACAAAAACTCATTTTTTTAAAACGACATAGATATTCCGAAGTCAAAAATGTTTTGGAAATATTGATACAAAATGTTAAATTGCATAGCTCCATACAGCAATGTTTGGAAAATATATATAATTAATTAACTATTGTTTAACTATTTTATTTAAAATTGGAGTTTTTCATGACAGAAAATGAAAATGAAATTGAACAGGATATTGATAACTCAGAAGAAATTATTGAATCCGAACAAAACAACTTCCTTATGGAATCCCTCGATAAAAATTTCACAAAATTTGATTACCGCACTGTAAGTATTTTGCTTGAAGAAGGCTTTGGAGACCTTGAACTTGACGATGAAGCTTTTGAAAAATTAGCAGACGGTTCAATAACAAAAATCAAAGAAGATGAATTGGTTCAGGGAAAAATTATCAATATTACAAAAGACGAAGTCCTAGTAGATATTGGCTTTAAATCTTTTGGAGTAATTCCAAGAGCCGAATTATTAAATGCCGAGGATTTGCAAGTTGGCGACAAAATTGATGTTTATATCGAGAAAATGGAAGATGCTGACGGCAAACTTGTTCTTTCCAGACGTAGAGCTGACTTTATGCGAATTTGGGAAGACATTATTCAACTTAATACAGAACAAAAAATTGTTCCGGTTAAGATATTACGTAGAATCAAAGGCGGTATGGTTGTTGATTTGCTCGGAATTGAAGCATTTCTTCCCGGTTCACAGATTGATGTCAGACCGGTTCGTGATTTCGATAGCTGGGTTAACAAAACAATTGATGTAAAGGTTGTAAAAGTTAATCATCCAAGTGAAAATGTTGTTGTCAGCCATAAGGTATTGCTTGACGAACAGATTTCTGAACAAAGAAATGAAATTATTTCGAAACTTGAAAAAGGATTAGTCCTTGAAGGAACAGTAAAAGCCATTTCCGACTTTGGAATATTTGTTGACCTTGGTGGTGTTGATGGTTTAGTTCATATAACTGATTTATCTTGGGGCAGAGTAACTCATCCAAGTGAAATTGTTACGCTTGATGAAGTTGTCAAAGTTGTTATTCTTGATTACGATACAGACAAGAAGAGAATTTCTTTAGGTATGAAACAATTAACTCAGCATCCATGGGATACTATTGGAGAAAAATACGAGAAGGGTACAAAGGTAGCCGGTAAAGTTGTAAGTTTGACAGATTATGGTGCATTTATCGAGATAGAAAAGGGCATTGAAGGACTTATACATATCAGCGAAATGTCTTGGACACAACATGTCAAGCATCCTTCACAGATTGTTTCAATGGGACAAAACGTTGAAGCTATTGTATTAAATATTGATAAAGACGAAAAGAAACTTGCTCTGGGTATGAAACAACTTGAACCGGATCCATGGCAGGATTTAATGGCTAAGTTCCCTGTAGATTCATTACATAAAGGAATTGTAAGAAATCTTACTAATTTTGGTGTGTTTATTGAACTTGAGCCAGGTGTTGACGGTTTGATTCATATTAGCGACTTATCATGGACAAAGAAAATCCGCCATCCCGGTGAATTTGTAAGAAAAGGTGATGAATTGGAAGTATGTGTACTTAGCATTGATCCTGATCAAAGAAGAATTGCTCTTGGTCATAAGCAAATAGCTGATAACCCATGGGACTTTTTCGAAACTAAGTATAAATCCGGTGAAGAAACCGAAGCAAAAATCGAACGCATTATTGAAAAAGGTGTAATAGTTGAATTACCCGACGAAGTTGATGGCTTTGTGCCAATATCTCAGCTTTCTTTTGCACCTGTGAAAAATATCAGCGATTTCTTCCAGATTGGCGATATGTTGCCATTGAAGGTTGTGGAATTTGATAAAGAAGCAAAGAAGATTGTTCTTTCAGTTGTTGAATGCTTGAGGAATAAAGACCAGGTAACAATTGACGATTATGTTTCCAAACATCCGGTTCCAAATGCAAATAAATACACAGCAGGAACACCTTTGGAACCAATGGAAAACATTGAAATTCCTGAGGAGATATTAGCTCCATTAAATGATATTCCAATTCCTGATTATTTAATTCATCCAAAACAAGCTTCTTCATCTGAACATGTTGTCCAGCAAGAAGTAGTTGAAGAAAAACAGGAAGCTGAAATAAAAGTTCCGGCTGAACCAGTTGAGAATAATGTTGAAAATCCTGAGGTTATTATTGTTTCGAATGAAACAGTAGAAACAGAAACGCCAAAGGAAGAAGAAAACAAGGATTAATCTATATAAAATTTAGTATTAAGACTTAATTTAGTAAAAAACGGCGTTCAATTTTTTGTACGCCGTTTTTAAATTAATGGGGTAAATATATGTTCAAAATATCAATAATTACAGTCGGAGATGAGATTTGCATTGGGCAAATAGTAAATACTAATGCCTCGTGGATTGCCTCACAATGCACGAGTTTGGGAGCATTTCTTTTAACTCACTCAACTATTCGTGATGTCAAAGATGATTTGATAAACGAACTTAACAGGTTGATACCAATTTCCGACCTAATTATTATCACCGGTGGTTTAGGACCAACGCATGATGATATCACCAAAAATGTTCTATGTGAATATTTTAAGGATGAACTTGTGTTGCATAAACCTACAATGGAATATCTTAAGGAGATATTTAAGCTTAGAGG